>JBEAOQ010000202.1:0-7781 GCA_041164845.1 Pseudomonadota bacterium
CGGGGCGGATCAGCCGTTCGACATGGTCTGACCTTGCAGCAGCAAATAACAAAGCCTCGGCGCGGGGGTGCCAACCATCTCCGTCCATGCCCAGCAACAAGCCACGAATTGCTTCGGCTCCGGCGGTGCCTCCGGGTTCGCGGGTGAGAATGCAATCCACGCCGCGTGATTGCAAAGCCTGGATTAACAGGCGGGCCTGTGTCGATTTGCCCGCGCCCTCGCCGCCTTCAAATGCGATAAATTGGCCATATCTGTCAGGGGTATTCACTGGAAAAATTCCATAAATCCAGCGCGAAAACGATCCAGAACCCCGCCGCGAGGAACATCATCTCCCGCGACCAATACCACCCGAACAGGTGCTTCCGCGCCAACCATCATTTCCAATTCGGCGACTCTGTCACCCTTGGCGATCGGCGCGACCAATGGCCCCTTATAGACCAACCGCATGGAAACATCGGACGACACCCCGCGTGGAACGGTATAATAATAGCTTTTGGGGGCAATTAACCGCACCAAACTGACCGTTCCTTGTTGCACTTTGGCCGTTCCAACTTCGGCTCCTTTGGCAATCAGCGGATGGCTGTCAAAGGCGCTGAACCCCCATTCCAGCAAGCTGCGCGCGGCCTTTGCCCGCATCCGGCCGGTGGGTGCGCCCGAAATCACCATCACCAACCGCCGCCCGTCGCGCTGTGCCGAGCCAAGGAAATTATACTTTGCCTCATCAGTATAGCCGGTTTTCAGCCCATCCGCCCCATCGACAACCCCCAAAGTCGGGTCATGGTTGGGTTGGGTAATACCATTCCATGTCATGCCCTTATGCCCAAAATAGCGGCGATAATAATCGGGATAGCGGGTTAAAATCGCATCGGCCAGTTTGACCAAATCGCTGGCGCTGAAATAGGTCTGCCCTTCATCCATCCACCCATTTGGCGTGCCGAAATGGCTGTCCTTCATCCCCAATTCCTGCGCTTTTTGGTTCATCAGCGCCACCCATCCGGCGACGCCGCCGCTGGTGCCTTCGGCCAGCACCACACAGGCATCATTGGCGGATACGGTGGTAATTCCCATCAACAATTGATCGACCGTGACCAAGGATCCGCGTTCCAAAAACATCCGCGAACCTTTGGCGTGCCATTCTTGCCACGCCTGATCGCTGACCTGCATCAGCTGGTCGCTTTGCAAACGCCCCTTGGCCAAAAGTTCAAACGCGACATAGGCGGTCATCACTTTGGTCACCGAAGCGGGCAGAAAGCGCCGGTCTGGTTCGCGCGCATAAAGCCTGCGCCCCGACCCCAAATCCACCAATAGAGCCACTGGAATATGTGCCATTTCCTTGGCCAAATCATCGGGCGCGGTTAATCCAAATGCCAGTTTTTCCGGACTTACAGGCGGATATTGTTGTGGCCCCGCATTATCAGTGTCTGCCGCCATATCAGCATCCGAACCATCGGAAATGTCTGGCAATTTTGCGATAGCAACGGGTGGCTTTTGTCGCACAACCGATTGCGCTGCATTGCCGGCATCCCACTTGGGTGCGCTTATCAACACCAGAAGCGCCAGCGATCCAGTCAGAGCCAGACAGAGTTTTTGCAGATGCGGTTGAATAGGATCCTCGTCACGCCAAATGGGTTGTTCCAGCCCGTTTGGCGATCACTCGATCATCCGTTGCGCTGGATTCGCGCCCCGCTATAGCCCGCCGCTTTCACCTTCGCCAGCGCCGCTTCAGCAGTTTCCCGCGATTCAAATGGCCCCACCCGCACGCGCCACATATTTCCGGCGGATTGGACATTGGCCCCCAGTTTAGCGGCGGAGGCCTCGGCGTTAGATTTCACTGAAAAAGCAGCGGCTTGGATCACCAAATTGCCACTACGGCTGGCCGTAACAGCAACGGGTGCAAGATTTGCTGTGGCCTTGGGGGCGACCCGCGATGGGCTGGTGTTCATCGTGCCAAAGGCATTGGCAAAGCCTGAACCCGCCGGTTTTACATAGCTGGCGCCGGTCATCATCGGCGGCTCGGACGTGACCACCGCCGCTGGCCCTTTGCTTGGAACCACGGTTTGCAATTTGGCCAATTTCATGGGTGTGGCGACATATTTACCCGCCTTTTGCCCAGATGTTACCATCGGCGCACCCATTTCCACCGCCGGTGGTGCGCTACGGGCCAGCAAAACCGGCACTTCTGGGTTCAATTTCCGCGCCAATACAGCTAACAAAGACTTGGGCGTGGGTATTCTTTCGGGGGCGGTGCCGCCCGAACGCAAAGCTGCCCGCTCTATCTCTGGCGGATTAACCCGGCGCACGCGAACGCCCGCACTGCCGCCCGCATGAAGCCCCAATTGTCCCGCTGCGGCCGCTGAAATTTCAATCACATTGGCGCTGGTCATCGGGCCACGCCGATCCACCCGCACCAAAATGGTTTTGCCGCTGTCCAACGCCGTGATTTCGACATAGCTGGGAATGGGCAGGGTGTGATGCGCGGCGCTGACGCCTTCTGCGCCATCTTGGCCAACAGAAGCCAGCCCCACCGCATCATAATTCATCGCATTGCTGGGGGTGAAGCTGACCGCGCCGATTTGATAGGATTCGCCAATCATCACCGGATAATCGGCGGCGGGGCCATTGGGCGGCGCGGGCGAATCACCAGCATAGGCCGGCATGGTTCCCAGCCCGCAAAGGCTGACCACAAGCGCCAGTAATGGCAGTTTTTGGCTATTTGGCAATCTCATCTGCAAGCAACCCCACGCTTAAGGCATAGTAATTTGAGCAGTTATATTCGAGGATAACCCTATAATTACCGGTTAAGAGGTAAGCATTTTTTCCAATGCCATCGGGTTCGATCAACGCGGCCATGGTTGAATCTGGCAGATTTCCTTGGGGAATCACCCCTTTTGCGCGCCATTCTTTTACCGTCAACCACCGCGTGCGGCGCGAATGCACCCTTTTACACACCGGCGAGTCCAGCTTTCCAATCAGCGTGCTGCGGTCCAAATCAGCTGGCACATAGGCACCAACCCCCCAAGGCAGACCGGGACGCCAGCCCGAATCGCGGAAATAATTGGCGATGGATGCCATGGTATCGGCGCGGTTTGACCAAATATCGCGCACCCCATCGCCATCGCCATCTTGGGCAAGGCGCAAATAAACCGACGGCAAAAATTGCGGATTACCAAAGGCCCCGGCCCAGCTTCCGACCATCCGATCTCGCGGCACACCTTGATCGGCCATTTTCAGCAAGGCGATAAATTCCCCCGCAAACAAGGCCCGCCGCCGCCCATCATAGGCCAATGTTGCGAGCGAATTGGGCAGATCAAACCCGCCCTTGACCCGCCCATAACTGGTTTCATTGCCCCATATTGACAGGATAATACTGGCTGGAACCCCATATTTTTGTTCAAATTCTGGGATTTTTGTCGCCATATCGGCATAGATCGCCCTGCCCCGGATAATCCGATCTGCATCGACATGCGCGGCGCGATAGGGGGCAAAGGCGGGAGGCCGTGCTGAAGGGCTAATTTCCGGCTGCGCACGGTCCAACGCCACCACCCGCAAATTATATGTCAATGCGCTGCTATAGGCCTGCACCGTCGCCGCGCTGACCCCAGCCGCCCGCGCTTGCGCACCCAATTGCGCGACATAGGCCTGAAATCCATTATCTGCTGGGGCTGTGTCAGCACTTTGGGCGTAAAGATTTGTTTGGGGCACGGCGATAAGTGCCGCCGACACCGCCAAGCCCAAGATCATGATTTTGCCGCGATTCTTCATGGCCTGTCTTTGCCACAACGCAGCTTGTTTGCAAATATTGCGCGTCAAGGGTTGCACACTGCGCCAGTTTGGCTATGCGCGGTTGCGGGGACAGGTGGCCGAGTGGTTTAAGGCAACGGTCTTGAAAACCGTCGTGGGTGGAAGCTCACCGTGGGTTCGAATCCCACCCTGTCCGCCAATAACTTCATGGAGCAGCAATGGTCCCCTATCCGTTCATCGCTGTGGATTGGGGTAGCACCAATCGCCGTGTCTATCTGATTGATAAGCATGGCGGTATTTTAGCACAACGGCAGGATAATCGCGGATTGGCGGCGATAGCAAGCGGTGGATTTCCAGCAGAAGCCGCGCAAATTCGCCGCGATTTTGGTGATTACCCAATGCTTTGCGCGGGCATGGTCGGATCAGCGCGGGGTTGGGCGGTGGCACCCTATGTCCCCTGCCCTGCTGGCCTGGCCGATTTATCTGCGCAATTATTATGGGTTGAGGGTCGGCGAACGGCGATCGTCGCTGGGCTGTCTGATGCGGGTTTTGATGTCATGCGCGGGGAAGAAGTGCAGTTTTTGGGGGCTGTAACTTCTGGATTAGCCCCGCCCGATGGCCTGATCTGCCAACCCGGCACCCATTGCAAATGGGCACGTATGGTCGGCGGCAAAGTGGCCGGTTTTCACACCAGCATGACCGGCGAATTATTTGCTCTGTTAAAAAATCACAGCCTGATCGGTGAATTTATCCAAGCCGATGTGCGCGATGGCCCGGCATTTCAGGAGGGCGTGCAAGCTGGCCTATCCGGCGGTATTTTGGGCAAATTATTTGGAATTCGTGCCGCAAATTTGTTGGGAATGCGTCATGCCCCAGACAGCGCCGCCCCAGACAGCGCGGCCTATGCCAGCGGATTGTTGATCGGCACGGATGTGGGTGAACAACATCTATCGGCGGGTGAAAAAATCACGGTCATGGCCGATCCGCATTTGGGCGCACTTTATGAGCAGGCGATCACATTATCTGGGGCAAGCGCCTGCGCAATTTCCAGCGGGGCTTCCTTTGTTGCCGGGATTGGGGAAATTTGGCAGATAGCGGCAAATTTAACCTGATATTGGGCTTTTCCGTTCCATAAGCGGCCTATGACACTGGTTGTTTTATATCTTTCTCTGGGGCTAAGTTGCGCCTTTTTGACGGGGAGAGCTATAGTTTATTTTGCCGTAAATAACTATAAAATAACTAAAAATCAGAATTTTTCGCCATTTAAAAATCAAACGTCGGAACTCAATAATTTCCCTTTTTCCGCCCGCCGTGGGCTTACGCCCTCGGCCATGTCTTCGGCTATTTCAACCGGAAAATATGTCGGCATTGCCGAAATCCACAAATTCGGTCTGCTGCGTCGTCAGATGGGCTGTCAAAAATCTGACGCCTTAATGGCTTTGATCGCCAATCAATTTGAGCACCAATTGCCCAATTCCACCATTGGCCGCGTTGGCCGCAAATCCATCGAATTCGCCTTTGCCGCCGATGATGACCAAGCGGCAGAGGAGCAGCTGCTGCAAATCGGCCATTGGGTTGAAAATGATGTTGTGATGGATGATTGCCGTTTGAGCCTTTTGACCCATATCGGCGCGGTGCAAGTAGCCAATGGGGATGTCGATAATGAGGTGCTGCATCGGGCGGAAACGGCTTTGTCCGAAGCCCAGACCCTGTCGCATCGGGTGGTTATCGCCCAAGCGGTTGGGGTTAAGGCCAATGAGCTTAGCCCGCTAACCCTCATTCGGGATCTGCATGAGGCCATGGCGCAGGGGCATTTGCAACTGCATTATCAGCCAAAGCTGCACAATCGCAGCAATAGCATTTCCACGATGGAAGCTCTGTTGCGATGGCAGCATCCCGAACATGGGATGATGAATACCCAGCAATTGATCGAAATCGCCGAAGCCACCGGCGCGATCCGAGAGGTAACCCGGTGGGTGATACAAAAGGCAGTGGCCGACCAGTTGTGGTTGGAAAGCCAGGGCCATGCCGTGGCGCTTGATGTCAATATATCTGGGCCGCTGCTGGTAAATAGCGAATTTGCCACATGGGCTATTCAGCACATGACCCAAACTCAGCACCCAATGGGGATTGAAATTACCGAAACGGCAGTGATCGAGGATCCTGCATCGGCAATCAACAATCTGAATCTGTTTGCCGATGCGGGCATCCGGATCGCGATTGATGATTATGGTTCAGGCCTGTCATCTTTGGTCTATCTGAAACAGCTGCCAGCCGATGAGTTGAAAATTGACCGCCATTTTGTGTCGGGCCTCACAGAAAGCCACCGTGATCCGCTGATTATCCGCTCTACCATTGATCTGGCCCATGCGCTGGATATGCAGGTGACAGCCGAAGGCGTCGATGATGCGATGGCTTTGTCGCTGTTGCGGGTGATGGGTTGCGATATGATTCAGGGCTATGTTGTCTGCAAACCGCTGCCGCTTGCCGAATGTGAGATATTTCTTAAATCTTTTGCCAGCGATGAGAGCACCGCTGATGAATCGCGCAATTTCGCGGGTTGGCAGGTCTAAATAATTTCGAAAAATCGAAAATTTACCCGTCGTTTACTATCCCCAGTATGATTTTTCCAATTTCTGTCCCGTATTGAGAAGCTGTCGGAGGAAAATCTTTCAGCCTAGACGGGATGTTTTTATGGTGATTCGAACCAAAACCTTGCAACAAGCCATGCGGACCAGCGCCTTGGTGGCTACCGCAGTTTCTGTTTTCACTGCGGGAACAGCTTTTGCAGGGACAAAATCGACCATAACCACTGTTACCGCTCCGGTAACGACCACCGTCGCCGTTTTAGCTGACACTGTTTTGCCACCACCCAGCAATCCGGATCGCCCCTTTGTGCCGTTGGCGGGCAATATTCGCGGCTTTGCAGGGCCAGCCAGTGGCTCGGCAGGCAATATTCGCGGTTTCTCTGGCGAAACAACCATGAGCGCGGGCAATATCCGGGGCTTTGCTGGCAATATCCGTGGATTTGCAGGCAATATTCGCGGTTTCCAAGCTGAAACGCTCCCAAGTTTTGGCACGAATACCGCTTTTTGGGGCACATTGACCGCGCAAGGGGGCAGCGTAGCACCCAGCGCAGGAAATATCCGTGGCTTCAGCGGTCAATTGGATGTCTATGCTGGCAATATTCGTGGCTTCACCAATTTTATGCGGGCGATTGATGGCACTTTGCTGACCTATAAGCAGGCACCTACGGTCTACAAAAACATTAACGCGCAAATTTCCGGCATTGTCGCCAATACCAAACAGGTTTGGGGCGCAGCGGTAACGGCGCGCACAGGACAAACCTTTGAAAATTCATTTTCCAATCCGATGCTGGCCAAATATGGTATTGATCTATTAAAACCAGAAACTTTGTATGGCCTGAACGAAATCGGCATTGAAATGTTCCTGCTCGACTGGAACGACAATATTATGAACTATTCTGGCTATGACCAGACCGATCATTGGATGAAAGAAATCAACTGGAGTCCCTCGCTGTCGCAACAAGTGACCGGCGGCGGGTTTGGCAGCAAAATTGGGCTGCTGGATTTTACGGTTGCCGGCACCGAAGCCGCTGCCATTAGGCAAGCTGATGGCGTTTCCACGGTAACGGGCGGCACAATTGCGCCAGGCGCGTCCACGGCATCTGGTGGTCATGGCACTGCCGTTGCCAGCCTGATATTTGCCCCGCATGACGGAATGGGCGTGATGGGCATTGCCCCGCGCTCGACTGTCTACGCATACAATCCATTTGATTCGTCCTTGACCGCTGGCTGGGCCGACATCCAAACGGGTATCAACAGTTTTGTCGATGCTGGGGTGAGTGTCGTCAATATGTCGCTGGGTGTTCCGGGATGGACGTTAAACGAGGGTTGGGCAAAGGTCTTTGCTCCGGGCACCTTGGACAATGCCATTTCCAAACAATTATTTGTCTTTGCGGCGGGTAATGATGGTGTGGTGCAACCGGCCAATATCAATTGGGATGTTGATCCGACCAT
>JBEAOQ010000203.1:0-4140 GCA_041164845.1 Pseudomonadota bacterium
ATTTGGCGCGGGATGCGCAATTATTGGCCAATGGCATTGTGACTTTGCGGATTCCGGCGGTGGATGTTTTGAACAAAATGGAGAGTGTGGTGGGGTATATTGTTGAGACGGTGCGCAATCGAATCCCTCCCCATTATGGGGAGGTGGCGCGAAGCGACGGAGGTGCAGCGGCTTAGGGCAGGTTATGCAGGAAATGGGGTGTTTGGGGCTGCCCCTCCGCCCCTGCGGGGCACCTCCCCGTAACGGGGAGGGATTTGGAGAAACTATGTTGAAATCACTTCTTATCGCCAATCGCGGCGAAATTGCTTGTCGGATTATCCGCACGGCGCGCCAGCTGGGTATTCGCACGGTGGCGGTCTATTCGGACGCGGATGCACAGGCTTTGCATGTGCGCGTCGCTGATGAGGCGGTGCATATTGGGCCATCGCCAGCGCGCGAATCTTATTTGGTGGGGGCGAAGATTATCGCCGCCGCATTGGCCACCGGCACGGAGGCGATCCACCCGGGCTATGGGTTTTTGTCTGAGAATGCGGAATTTGCGCAAAGTGTGATTGATGCTGGGTTGGTGTGGGTTGGGCCGAGGCCTGCCAGCATTACCGCGATGGGGCTGAAGGATGCGGCGAAGAAATTGATGGCGGCGGCGGGGGTGCCGGTGACGCCGGGTTATATGGGTGCGGATCAGACACCCGCCTTGCTGGCGGAAGAAGCGGCCAAGATCGGCTATCCGGTGTTGATTAAGGCGGTGGCAGGCGGCGGCGGCAAGGGGATGCGGTTGGTGGAAGCGCCCGCTGATTTTGCCGATGCTTTGGCCTCGTGCCAGCGTGAGGCGGCGTCCAGCTTTGGCAATGCGCATGTGTTGATTGAGAAATATATTCAGCGGCCTCGGCACATAGAGGTGCAGGTGTTTGGCGATACGCATGGCAATATTGTCCATCTGTTTGAGCGCGATTGTTCGCTGCAACGGCGGCATCAAAAAGTGATCGAGGAAGCGCCTGCGCCGGGGATGGATGAGGCGACGCGGGCGGCATTGTGCGCGGCGGCGGTCAAGGCGGCGGCGGCGGTCAATTATGTTGGGGCGGGGACGATTGAGTTTATCGCCGATGGCAGCGAAGGTCTGCGCGCCGACCGTATCTGGTTTATGGAAATGAACACGCGGTTGCAGGTCGAGCATCCGGTGACCGAGGAGATTACCGGGGTTGATCTGGTCGAATGGCAATTGCGGGTGGCGTCGGGTGAAGTGTTGCCGAAGCGGCAGGATGAGCTGCGGATCAATGGCTGGGCGATGGAGGCAAGGCTCTATGCCGAGGATCCGGCTAAGGGGTTTTTGCCGAGTGTGGGGCGGTTGGATACGCTGACACTTCGTTCGTCGGGACGGGTCGAGACGGGGGTTTATGAGGGGGCCGAGGTGTCGCCTTTTTATGATCCGATGATTGCCAAATTGGTGACATCCGGCCCCACCCGTGTGGCGGCTATTGCGGCATTGGCCGAAGATTGCGGACAGGTGATGTGTCATCCGGTCAAATCAAATGCGTGGTTTTTGCAACGATTGTTGCAACATGAAGATTTTGCCAAAGGGGCTGTTTCCACCAATTTCATCGGCGATAATCTGGAACAATTGACCGCATTGCCGGTGCCCAGCGAGATGTTGAAAAATATCGCGGCCTATCAGATTTTGCGCGGGGAAAATCCGGAACCTGCGAATGATGACGGTGAATTTGCGCTGGCCTTTGGCGGGATGCGTGGTTTTCGGGTGAACCGCGAGGCCAGCCAGATGGTGCCACTGGTGATAAATGATGTGGCGATGGCGGTGGAATTTGACGCCGTGACTGCTGCTGGGCCGTGGAAGGGCATTGCCGGAATGGCCAGCAATGGGGCCGAGATTACCCTGTTTGAAAATGGCGCGGCCTTTGATCTGGCGCGGCGGCGAAAATCCTATGGCGATGGCGGTGGGGCTTCATCCGGCACCATCCTGTCCCCCATGCCCGGCAAGATCATTGCGGTTGAGGTCGAAGTCGGGCAGGCTGTGGTTAAGGGGCAGAAATTGGTGACGCTGGAGGCGATGAAGATGGAACATTCGCTGGTCGCGCCGTTTGATGGGGTGGTGGCCGAATTGAACGCGGTGGTTGGTGGGCAAGTGCAGGTTGAGGCGGTTTTGGTAAAGATTGCGGCGGGGGAGTAGGGTTTGGCTTTTTGTTCGATAGGGTGATCCCCTCACCCAACTGCGACTAGGCGACAAGTCGCCAAGTCTCGTAACCCTCTCCCGGTGGGAGAGGGATTTCAGAGAGGAAAAATTTATGGCTGTTTGGTATCCGACGATTGTTCCGCCCGCGACTATGCTGGTGTTTATGCTGGGGTGTTTGGCGTTTTTTGCCTCGGTTTTGGTGCAGCGGATCAAGGGGGTGCGGGCCAAAGCTGCTGGGGGTAAACGCGATTTGGTTTCGTTGTTGGGGATTGCGGTGCAGGCTCTGGGGATCGCTTTTGCCAGCGGTCAGGCGCGGATTGTTGGGGATGGTTGGTTGGATGGGTTGATGTCACGGCGAACCTGCGCGGTGGTGGTGTTATTGGCGGCTTCGGTAGCGCTGTTTCGCTGGGCGGCGGCGGCGATGGGGCGCAATTGGGCGATTGTCGCCTCGTTGCGCGCCGATCATCAATTGGTGGTGGATGGGCCTTTCGCCTATGTCCGCAATCCGATCTATGTGGCGATGGGGTTATTTTTGGTGTCGCTGGCTTTGGCCACCGCGCATGAGCGGGCTTTGGCGGTGGCGTTGCCAGTGTTTTTGCTGGGCACGTCGATCCGGATTTGGCGCGAGGAAAGACTGCTGCGCGGGATGTTTGGTGCGGAATATGATGCCTATGCGGCGCGGGTGAAGCGATTGATTCCCTTTATTGTATGATTCCGTTGGTGGTTTGAGGGTGTTCACTCCGAGTTTGGGTCACCCCCACCTACCCCCCCCCTCAAGGGGGAGGGACTATATTGTGCTCTAAATCGCCCATGCGGGGCAGATTTCTGTTGCGTCTGATGGCGGGGCGCGGAACACTATGCGCAATATATAATCACGGAGAGCCTATCTATGTCGCAGCAAACCCCGCGCAATCCCCATGCTGTTGCGGCGCAGGTGGCGCAAGGGTGGAGCCTGTCGCGGCTGACCCCCGCCAGCCGCCTGTCGGGGGCCAATGGGCTGCGGCGCGGCAAGGATGGGCGGATTTATGTGGCGCAGGTGGCGGGCAGCCAGATCAGCGCGATCAATCCCGACAGCGGCGCGATTGATTCGATCAGCCCAATGGGCGGGGCGATTACCGCGCCGGATGATCTGTGTTTTGATGATGACGGCAATCTTTATCTGACCGAAATTACCGAAGGGCGGGTATCCATGTTGGCCCCTAATGGCACGTCGCGGGTGATATATGGCGATATGCCGGTGGCCAATCCGATCACCTATCACCAAGGGCGGCTGATTGCCGGTGAGTGCCGCGTGGGGGCGCGGATTATGGAATTAGACCGTGATGGTGGCGCGCCACGGGTGATTTTGGACAATGTGCCGATGGTCAACGCCTTTGAGGTCGGGCCGGATGGCAAGCTGTATTTTCCGGTGATGGGCGCCAATGAAATCTGGCGGGTCGGGCTGGATGGCCGCGATGTCGAAGTGGTGGCCAAGGATTTGGGCGTGCCAGATTCGTTGAAATTTCATCCCGATGGCTCGATTATCTCCACCCAAGTGCATAGCGGGCAGGTGCTGAAAATTGACCCGCGCACCGGTGACAAGACTGTGCTGGCCGATATTGGCGCGGGGCTGGATAATGTCGAATTTGTCGGAGATCGGATTTTTGTTTCGCATATCACCGGCTCGATACACGAGGTTCTTGGCGGCGGCCAGGTGCGGGCCTTGGTGGAAAAGGGGCTGCAATGGCCACTGGGGCTGGCGGTGAGCGCGGATGGTGTGCTGTTTATTGCCGATGGTGGGTTTAATTATACGCTGGATTTGGCGGCGGGTAATCTGGCAGCGGGGTCGGCGGCCCAGATGCAGCTGGTGGGGATGATTTTCAGCACTGGTTTTCCGGGCTGGGTCCGCGATGTGGTGGCGGTGGGCGATGGCGAATGGATTGTCACCACGGCGATGAACACCGTGGCGCGGTGGTGGC
>JBEAOQ010000204.1:0-2645 GCA_041164845.1 Pseudomonadota bacterium
ATACGCCGCCCTCACCGCTGCCCTGACCAAGCTGCAATCCGAAAAAGACACCTCCGAAACCCGCTGGCTGTCGCTCGCCGAAATGATTGACGGGTAACATCAGCCCTTGAATCCTAGGCCCACCGCCACCATAGCATCCCCCATGACCGACAAACCCGACCAACCCGAAAAACCAACTCCCGCATGGACAAGCGCCGCCGCCCTTGCCGGTGCAGCTATCGGCAGCGCCGCGCTTGTCGCCGCTTTGCTCTATGCCTCGCGCCGCAAAGAACGCAGCGACAAAGCCGCAAAAATCCCCACCGCACCATCGGAGTCCGACACATGACCCCCATCTGCCACGTCGCTGGCCGCGCCTATCCCTTTGGCCGCAAAAATGTCGATACCGACGTCATCATCGCCGCCGCATGGCTCAAAACCATCAGCCGCGAAGGCTTGGGCCAAGGCGCCTTCGAAGTCGTCCGCAAAGAACCAGATAATGTCTTTGACAACCCGACCTACGCCGGTTCCCCAATCTTGATCGCGGGCGATAATTTCGGCTGCGGCTCCAGCCGCGAACATGCCGCTTGGGCTTTGCTCGATATGGGCATCACCTGCGTCATCGCCCCGTCATTCTCGGATATTTTTGCCGGTAATGCCTTCAAAAATGGCATTTTAACCGTCGCGCTACCCCAATCGGCAATCGATCGGCTGATGCAAGTCGCCCAGACCGACCCCATCGCCATCGACCTCGAAACCCAAACCGTCACCACCCAATTCCAAGATCGCTACACCTTCGACATCGATCCTTTCCGCAAGGAATGTCTGCTAGGCGGGCTTGACGAAGTCGGCCTGACGCTGGCCCAAGACGCCCAAATCACCGCCTATGAACGCAGCGCCGCGCAAACCCAGCCATTCCTCTGCGCACCAAAAACAATCGCCGCTTAGAGCGGACAGTGTTAAATCTGAATCAGACTGCCCGCCTTTAGTTTTTGTTGTCGCATCGTTGGTAGCCAAAAACCGGTTCCCACTTTTTGGCACGATGCTCTTATCTCATTGTAAAAATCGCCAAACAGGCCTATCTTGGCCATATCCATTCAATGTGATCCGACATGACCCTATTCCCCGAACGCGAACGCGCCGAAGAAGCCAAATTCGCCCATGATGAAGAAATGCTATTCCGCATCCACGCCCGCCGCAACCGGCTGTTGGGTGGTTGGGCCGCAACCCGCATGGGACTGTCCCCCGCAGAAGCTGAAAGCTACGCCAAAAGCGTGGTTCAGGCCGATTTCGAAGAGTCAGGCGACGAAGATGTCGTCCGCAAATTGCTCGGCGATCTGATTTCCGCTGGTGTTGACGCCGATGAGTCCGAAGTCCGCATGGCGCTAAAAGCCAAAGAAACCAAAGCCCGCCGCGCGCTTATGGGTGAAGTCTAATATGGCAATGACCGCCCACGACATCGAAACTATGATAATCGCCGCCCTGCCCGATGCTGCGGTGCGGATTGACGATCTGCGCGGCGATGGCGATCACTACGCCGCGCATGTCACCTCCGCCGCCTTTGTCGGCAAACCCCGCGTCGCCCAGCATAAGATGGTCTATGCCGCACTCGGCGGCCGCATGGGCGGGGTGCTCCACGCGCTGCAACTGACAACGGCAACGCCGCAACTCACAACGGCAACGCCGTAATCAATGACTTAACCCCGAAATAACAGGCTAAACCCCATGACCGACACCCAAAATCGCATCTCCAACATCGTCACCAGCAACCCCGTTGTCCTGTTTATGAAGGGCACGCCGCTGTTCCCGCAATGCGGATTTTCCAACAAAGCGGTGGCGATACTCGATCACCTCAATGTCGAATTTCACAGCATTGACGTCCTCCAAGACGGCGAAATCCGCAATGGTATCAAAGAGTTTTCCGATTGGCCAACCATCCCCCAGCTTTATATCGGCGGTGAATTCATCGGCGGCAGCGACATTATGATAGAAATGTTCGAAGCGGGCGAACTCCAAGACGCACTGGCTTCGATGGGAGCAAGCAGCGGGGCATAAAAACCTCTCACCCAACTTGACGCCGCTGTTCAAAATATGAATAACCTCTCCTTATCCAGGAGAGACTTCATGCAAAAATTAGAAGACCGTGATTATTTCACCGATTATGCCATTGCCAAAGAACCCTATGCTTTCTTTGAAGCGGTGCGCGCCCATGGCTCGATTTATCAACCCCCAGAGCGCGATTATCTGATCGTCACTGGCTTTGCCGAAGCCTTGGAAATTTGGAACAACAACCGCGATTTTTCGGCGATTATCGGCCTAGCGGGTGCGGGCGCGCCCTTGCCGTTTGAACCGCAAGGGCCGGACATCACCGACCAGATCGAAGCGCATCGCGCCACTATTTTGGGCGGCGATCAAGTGGTCAATCTGGATGATGAACCCCATAGCAAATTGCGCAGCCTGATGAACCGGCTGTTCACCCCCTCGCGGCTCAAAGCCAACCAAGCCTTTATTCATGCCTATTCCGATCAGCTAGTCCGCGATGTCGTGGCCAAGGGCGGCTGTGATTTGATAAAAGAGATCGCAACGCCATTTGTCACCATGGTTATTGCTGATTTGCTGGGGGTTCCCGTTGAGGATCGCCAGCATTTTATGGATTTGATCGAAGCCTC
>JBEAOQ010000205.1:0-9826 GCA_041164845.1 Pseudomonadota bacterium
CGCCACCACTGGCTCGCCCATATTGCGTAAGCCATTGCGTAGGCCGGTGCGCAAGGGGCTGGGCAGCGCCGCCTTGTAACCATTGGCCAAGGGCGCGACCACGGCGGTATCCAGTCCCTGCACCACTTCGTAGGATTTTTCATTGATCCGCACCAAGGGGTCGGCTTTGGATGGGCGCAGACGGGCGTGGACGGTGATATTCGCCTCATCGGTTGGTGGTGCTGGTGCAGCCGCCGCCGCCGCCGCTGGCGCAGCGGCGGATAATATCACGGCCAAATTTATTGCAATCCCCATGCTTAATACCCCATCAGGCTTAGCACTTCTTTGCGGCTGCGGTGGTCATCCAAAAAGCAGCCAAGCAGGCGGCTGGTCACCATGCTGACGCCGGGGGTTCGCACCCCGCGTGCGGTCATACAGGCGTGGCTGGCTTCGATCACCACCGCTACCCCGTGCGGTTTCAGATTGTCCCAAATGCAGCTGGCCACCTCGGCGGTCAACCGTTCCTGAATTTGCAACCGCCGCGCATAGCCATGCAGCACCCGCGCCAATTTCGAGATGCCCACCACCCGATCACGCGGCATATAGGCGATGGCCGCTTTGCCGATAATCGGGGCCATATGGTGTTCACAATGCGATTGAAAGGGGATGTCTTTGAGCAAGACCAGCTCATCATAACCGCCGACTTCTTCGAATTGGCGATCCAAATGCACGGCGGGATCGCTGCCATAGCCTTGGCAATATTCGCGCCAAGCCCGCGCCACCCGCGCCGGTGTATCCAACAAGCCTTCGCGGGCGGGATCGTCGCCCGCCCATGAAATTAGGGTGCGGATCGCGTCTTGGACATGGTCGGGCACGGGTTGTTTGACCAATGATGGGTCGATATGGTGGTCATGCTCGTCGTGGCTGTCGCAGCTCATTATGGCGCTCCCTGAATCAATTAGCCGCCTTTTTCGCTATTCGGCGGGGAGTGCAAGGGAAAACCGCTAAGCCATTAGGAATTTAGCGTCAGATCAGCGGATAATAGGCGGATATTGCACACGCGGCGCGACTTTATAGCTGTCGCGATAGGACGGCGGTTGGCGGCCCTCGACATCACTGATGCCATATTTGATGGCCATTTCCGCGCCGATGACTGTTTGGCCGGACATATCGCCGAGCTTGGGGTCGTTGAACAATTGCCAAATCACATGGCCGGTAAATTCGGGTGATTCGACGGTGTTCCACAAATAGCCATATTTACCCTCATCCGAGGCGATAACCATCCGCAGCCGTTCGGTCAGCAGCGCGCCCATCCAGATCGCCAGTGATGAAACGCCGGTGCCAGTAAAATCCACCGCCATATCGGCGGCCAGCTTGTCCACCCCCGCCTTATGCGCGCCATAGCCCGGGCCATAGACATAATGCACCGATCCACCGCCCGAGGTATTAACGATCAGACCGCTGGCTTGCGCCACCATGATCTTGGCGGCGTGCCAGCTGGCAACATAAGATGAACGAATGCCGACATTGATTATATCCGCCAGTTTGAGCGGCTTTTCCCAGAAATTGCCTTTCGTGGTTAGCTCATCATAGATAGCAGCAGCATTATTGACGAGAATATCGACGCGGCCCTGTTCGGCCATGACTTTGGCGAATAATGCCGCTACTTGTGTGTCATCACCGTGGTCACAGCGCACGGCGATGCCTGTGCCGCCTGCTTTGGTGACATTTTGGGCGGTTTCATAGATGGTGCCGGGCAAGGCATGATCGCCCAGTTTTTCGCTGCGACCGGTGACGTAAACAATCGCCCCATGCGCGCCCAATCCTTGGGCGATGCCTTGGCCCGCGCCACGGCTGGCTCCGGTGACGATAACGACGGGGGGAGGGGTTGGCATAGGTTGATCCTTAAATTGTATACATTTATTGGAATGATCGCAACATAAGTCAAGAACCCCCCCAATATATCGCCCCACCGGCTTCACCTTTGCACATCCTTTGCTATTGTTGCGATTAATGTAGGATGTTGCGTATTTTCAATTTCAGATATTTTTTCGTCACCCCCGCGCAGGCGGGGACCATCTCCAGAGGTAAAATCAATAGTATAGCCTAGGAGATGGATTCCCGCCTGCGCGGGGATGACGAATTTTTATAAATACGCTGCTGCCCTTAAATGGAGAGACAATCATGGCAGCATTATCAGGCAAGGTGGCGCTGGTTACGGGGGCCAGTCGCGGGATTGGCAAGGGGATTGCGCTGGTCTTGGCCGAGCAGGGGGCAACAGTTTACATCACCGGTCGCACGGTCAATGAGGGCGATTATTACCTGCCCGGCACGGTCGGCGGCACGGCGGCGGAATGTGATGTGCGCGGCACAGCCAGCGGCGGGCGCGGGGTGGCGGTGGCTTGTGACCATGGCGATGATGCGGCAGTAGCGGCGCTGTTTGCCCAGATCAAAGCTGAGAGCGGACGGCTGGCTATTTTGGTCAATAATGCTTTTACCCTGTCGGATGATTTGCTGGAACCAAAAGGGTTTTGGCAAAAACCACTGTCCAATCTGGAAATGTGGGATGTTGGGGTGCGGTCCAATTATGTCGCCGCGCATCATGCCGCGCAGATCATGGTGTCGCAAAACAGTGGCTTGATTGTCGCCATTTCGGGTTTTGCCGCGACCACTTATACCTATGGTGTGATTTTTGGCACATCGAAAACGGCGGTGGGCCGGATGGGGCGCGATATGGCGGTGGAACTGGCTCCGCATGGGGTGGCCTCGCTGACTTTGTGGCAGGGGCTGACCCTGACCGAAAAGGCCAAGGATAATATGGCGAAAATGGGCGATAAGATGACCGCTTCGATCACCAGCATGTCGGCCAGCAGCGTTGAACATCCCGGACGGGTGATTGCCGCTTTGGCAGCGGATGCCAATATTATGCAACGCAGCGGCGGCGAATTTATCACCACCGAACTGGCGATGGAATATGGCATTACCGATGTCGATGGCACAGTGGTGGGATCAGCACGGGCCACACGGGGATCGCCGATTTGGCAGCCAATTTTGGGAGAGGCATGATGGGCCTAAACGCAGAAAAGCTCGCCCGCTTGGAATGGGCGGCGGATCGGTTGGAAATCCAGGATTGTCTGACCCGTTTTTGCCGTGGGATGGACCGGTTTGACCGCGATTGCTATACGTCGGCCTTTTGGCATGATGCCGAAATGGCGGCGGGGCCATATGTGGGCGATGTGGCGGGATGCTATGCTTGGGCCATGCCGATGCACGAAAGCGGGCAAGTGCTGACCCATCATGCTTTGCTCAATAACAGTGTCGAGATTACCGGCGATGTGGCGCATAGCGAGACTTATTATCAATTTACCGCCCGCAATCACCCGTGGGAAGTAGGCGGCGGCGAGACGGTTATGTTGGCGGGCGGACGCTATATTGATCGGCTGGAGCGGCGCGACGGGGTGTGGAAAATCGCCTTGCGCACCAATATCATCGAATGGAGTTGCATCCAGCCGGCGATGCCGCTGCCTTTTGGTGATGTGGCGGATATTGCCGGCAATGGCGTGTCATCGCGCAGCACGGATGATCCATCCTATATGCGGCCCTTGGTTAATCGGCGGAAACGGAGTAATTAGCATTGTCTGGGGCATGTGCGGATTTGGCTCAGGCCGGAGCGAGAATGGCTAGTTTTGAGAACCGGAGCGCAGCGGCCATTTGGGCCGTGAGCACCGGAAGCGCAAAAAGTGGCCGTTCGCAGCCCGGCATCAGCCAAATCCGCACATACCCCTAATCAATCCGCAGCTCACCGACTATCGACAACCCATACCCATCCAGCGCGATCAGCGCATGGTGGGTGTTGGTCAGCAGCACCATATCATGCACCCCCAGCTCGGCGAGAACTTGCGCGCCAATGCCATAATCGCGCAGTTCTTCGATCGGCGGCTCTGCGCCTGCCCGCACGCTTTCCTTGATTTCAATGGTGCGTGACATCGCTTGGGCCATCGGCCGATTGATAACCACAATCACCCCTGCACCCTTGTCAGCGATCATTTCCATCGAACGGTGCAATAATATACTGCGCTCGCTTTCCTCGCCAAAAATATCGGCAAAGAATGACAGCGTGTGCATCCGCACAAAAGTTGGTTCGGCAGGGTCAATTTTGCCCTTGACCAAGGCCATGGTTTCTTCGTTGGTCGCCTTATTGGTAAAGGTGATGACCTTCCATTCGCCGCCCCAGCGGCTGGTAAATCCAATCTCGGCCTTTTTTTCCACCAGCCGGTCATGCTGGCGGCGATAGGCGATCAGATCGCGGATAGTGCCGATTTTCAGATCATGCTGGCGGGCAAAGGGGATCAAATCATCCAGCCGCGCCATAGTGCCATCATCGCGCATAATCTCGCATATGACACCCGATGGGTTCAGCCCTGCCAGCCGCGAAATATCCACCGCTGCTTCGGTATGGCCGGTGCGCACCAGCACCCCGCCATCGCGGGCGCGCAGGGGGAACACATGGCCAGGGGTGACAATATCCGCCTTGCCCTTGCTGCCATCAATCGCCACTGACACGGTGCGGGCGCGGTCGGCGGCGGAAATGCCGGTGGTTACGCCTTCGCGGGCCTCGATGCTGACGGTAAAGGCGGTTTCGTGCCTTGTGCCATTGTGACGGCTCATGGCCTCTAGGCCGAGCTGATCGCAGCGGGTGCCGGTTAGGGTCAGGCAAATCAGCCCACGCCCATGTTTGGCCATGAAGTTAATCGCATCCGGCGTGGCCATTTGCGCGGGGATAATCAGATCGCCCTCATTCTCGCGGTCTTCATCATCGACCAGAATATACATCCGGCCATTGCGCGCCTCGTTGATAATCTCTTCGATCGGAGCCAGCGCCGGGCGATCATCATTGGCGAGAAGAAAACGCTCCAATTTGCCGAGCGTTTCGGTCGTCGGGTTCCATGTCGGCTCGCCGCAATCGCGCAAAGAATTGGCGTGAAGCCCCGCCGCACGGGCAAGGCCAGCGCGGGTCATGCCACCGGATGTGATGAGCTGGGTGATTTTTTCGTGGAGATTTTGGGCCATATGGCGATAATTTCACATTTTAATGTGATGCGCAAGGGGTGGTATCACATTTCTTTGCCGCCCCCAGATATTGCTGGGAAATCCGCGACGGCGATGCTGTGGGCTTTGCCGATGGGGCAAGCATCGCTATTGCTAAAAGGCCACATTTATTTGAGGAAAGAATATGACCCAACGCCGCAAAACGATCATCACCGGTGCCGCTGGCGGCATGGGGCGCGCTTGTGCGCGGCTGTTGGGGGCGACGCAGGATTTGATTCTGACCGATGTCAGCGCGGCGGGGCTTGGCGCTTTCACCGATGAATTGCTGGGCGATGGCTATACCGTCACCGCCAGTATCGCGGGTGATATGGGTGATGAATCCGTGTTGGCAGGGTTGGTCGCGGGTTTGGATGATGGCGCGGGTTTCAGCCTGATCCATACCGCTGGCCTGTCGCCATCTTTGGCCGATTGGCGCAGCATTATCAGCGTCAATCTGGTGGCCACCGAAAAATTGCTGCGGGCGGTGGAACCCAAATTATGCACGGGCACGGCGGCGGTGTTGATCGCGTCCACTGCTGGCCATATGCTTCCCCACATTCCTGATATTGCCGCGATTTTGGCCGATCCTTTGGCCCCTGATATGCTGGATAAAATCGCGCCCGCTGTCGAAAAAATGGGTGCAGGGCCGGGCGGAACTGGCGGTGTGGGCTATTGTTTAAGCAAACAAGCAGTGCTGGCGATGGTCGAAAAACGCAGCCTTGAATGGGGGCCAAAAGGTGCGCGGATTATGTCGATCTCGCCCGGGATGATCCTTACCCCGATGGGCCGCAAGGAAATGGCCAGTTCGGAAGGTGCGGCGAAAATGGCCGAACAATCGCCAATGCGCCGGGCGGGCACAGCCATGGATATTGCGATGGCCGCGCAATTCCTGACCAGCGACGCGGCCAGTTATATTACAGGTTCGGATGTGAAGGTCGATGGCGGTTCGGTGGCCCTAGCCCGCAGCACGATGGGCGGGTGAACCTGCTGATTGCGAGCGGCGAAACCGATTATATTGGCGTAATATCCACGCCATAAAGGCGAATGCGGGCAATGCCGCCGCCACATACAGCGCGGTTCCGGTCAAGAAATTGGCCGCAAGCTGGGGATCAGGATTGGCTCGCCATAGCCAGATTAAGGCTATCAAGGTGGTCAATGGCAGCGCGGCGATGAAAGCCCCCATCGCCGGACTTCGCCGCGCCACTTCGGAGGCAGTCGCGATTATCAGCCCTGACACCAGTGCCTTGATCGCCAACTGCCCCCACATGCATGTTACAAATTTTCCAACATATGTTCGGCGCTGCTGACCTTGAATTCGCCGGGGCCTTCGACGAACAATTGTTCGACCACGCCATCATTGACCACCATCGCAAACCGTGCGCCGCGTTGGCCCAGACCAAAGCCGCTGCCGTCCATCGTCAGGCCCACAGCCTTGGCAAAATCGCCATTGCCATCGGCCAGCATGGTGACATCATCGCTGCCCGACGCTTGGCCCCAAACGCCCATGACAAAGCCATCATTGACGGCGGTGCAGGCGATTTCATCAATGCCCTTGGCTTTCAACGCGGCGGCATTATCGACATAGCCCGGCAAATGTTTGGCCGAACAGGTCGGGGTGAAGGCACCCGGAACCGAGAACAGGGCGACCCGTTTGCCCGCGAAATAATCGGCCACTTGCACCGCATCGCGGTCGGTGGTGGTGGATTTAACCAGCTTAACATCGGGCAGCTTATCGCCAACGGAAATGCTCATAGAATGCTCCTGTTTGGGAAATTTGATGGGGCACATATAGGGGGCTGTGGCTGAAGGGCAACAGGGGAATAGTCTATTTATCGGTAACGCGATCTTAACCGCATCGCTTGAACAGACGCTAAGCAAGGCGGGTGCATTCTTGGTGCATGGGCAATCAGGCCCGGCACAGGAGAGTGACATGGCAGTAGCACATGGAACCTGGGGTGGGCATGGCGGGCAGCGTGGGGGCGCAAAACGCAAATTGGCTTCGGGAATCGCGGCGGTATCTCTGTTGGCGGCGCAATCGGCCACAGCCGAACCGCTGTCATCGGCGCAGAAATTGCGGCGGTTGGATATTATGCTGATGGTCACAGGATTGCGATGTCGCAGCGGGCCGGATAATTTTCAGGCCGATTTCCAAGAGTTTGAAGCAAGGCATTTGAGTGAATTAAACGCGGCTGCGGCTACCATGCGCGGTGAATTGTCGCGGGAATATGGCGCGGCGGGGTCGGCGCGGGCGTTGGATCGGGTCAGCGTGCAAATGGCCAATCAATATGGCAATGGCCATCCGTGGCTGGGCTGCCATGAATTGAAAATGGCGACCCAGCAATTGGCGGGCGAGACCGACCGCAATGCGTTGCTGGCAGCGGCGGATCAATTGTTGAACGGGGATGGGGCTAGGGATTCTTCTCCGAAATTGGCTTATGATTCGGGGTAAACTGTCTCACTTTCGCATGATATAAAGAAATCTTTATATTTGCTTCTGGGCAAATCTCCGGCTAAGGGCAGCGTCAGATTGGCGCTGCCTTACGTATATGGGCATCGCTTCCCGCATCACAGGAGTATGCCGCATGGCCCCCGATTATGTAATTGCCGATATTGCCCTCGCCAATTTTGGCCGCGCTGAAATTGCCATTGCCGAAACCGAAATGCCCGGATTGATGGCGCTGCGGCAAGAATTTGGTGCGTCGCAGCCGCTGAAAGGCGCGCGGGTTACGGGGTCTTTGCATATGACCATCCAAACCGCCGTGTTGATCGAAACACTGGTGGTGTTGGGCGCGGAAGTCCGCTGGGCCACTTGCAATATTTTCTCAACCCAAGATCACGCCGCCGCTGCGATTGCCGCCGCCGGTATTCCGGTATTTGCGATCAAGGGCGAATCGCTGGCTGAATATTGGGATTATGTTGGCCGCATTTATGATTGGGAAAAGGATGGCGATGGCACAACCACCAACATCATTTTGGATGATGGCGGCGATGCGACGATGTTTGCCCTATGGGGCGCAAGGGTCGAAGCGGGCGAGAAATTGTTTGAACCGAGCAATGCCGAAGAAATCGAATTTGTCCGCGCTTTGACCGCTTATCTCAAAGCCAAGCCGGGCTATCTGACCGCCAGCGTCAAAGCGATTGTGGGCGTGTCCGAAGAAACCACCACCGGCGTCCATCGCCTGTATCAAATCGCCAAGGACGGCAAGCTGCCTTTCCCCGCGATTAATGTCAACGACAGCGTGACCAAGTCGAAGTTTGACAATCTTTATGGCTGCAAAGAATCGCTGGTTGATGCCATCCGCCGCGCCACCGATGTGATGCTGGCCGGCAAGGTCGCCTGCGTTGCCGGTTTTGGCGATGTCGGCAAGGGCAGTGCGGCGTCGCTTCGCCAAGGCGGCGCCCGGGTGATGGTGACAGAAGTAGACCCGATCTGCGCGTTGCAAGCCGCGATGGAAGGCTATGAAGTGGTCACGATGGAAGAAGCCGTGACCCGCTGCGATATTTTCGTTACCGCCACCGGCAACGAAGACGTCATCACCGCCGAACATATGAAGGCGATGAAAAACATGGCCATCGTTTGCAATATCGGCCATTTTGACAGCGAAATTCAGATTGCGGCCTTGGATAATTACCAATGGACCGAGGTTAAGCCCGGCACCGATCTGGTGCAATTCCCCGATGGTAAACAGATTATCATTCTGGCCAAGGGGCGTCTGGTCAATCTGGGCTGTGCCACTGGCCACCCCAGCTTTGTGATGTCATCCAGCTTTACCAATCAGGTTTTGGCGCAGATCGAATTGTTCACCAAGGGCGAAAATTACGGCAATGATGTCTATGTCTTGCCCAAGCATTTGGATGAAAAAGTCGCGGCTTTGCATCTGGACAAGCTGGGCGTGAAATTGACCACCCTGACCAAGCGTCAGGCCGATTATATCGGCGTGCCAACCGAAGGGCCGTTCAAGCCAAGCCATTATCGGTATTGATCTTTACTCGCCCCCTCTTTTAGGTAGAGGAGGGGTAATCCAAAAACTCGTCATTCCCGCGAAGGCGGGAATCTATCTCCTAATCTAGCCTATTGGTTTTATGTCAGGAGATGGACCCCCGCCTTCGCGGGGGTGACGAAGTTTGCATTTGTTAAATTCTCTATTTAGCACCCAATTCCTCACCACCCCCATTGTAATTCCCGCCATCCGCGCATAGCGATTGCCGCATGATCCTGTCGCAATATTCTTGGGTGCTGATCGGGCTGCTGCTGGCGGCTTGGACACTGGCGGCTGGCTGGGCCATATTATCCGCCCGCGCCCGCGAACAAAGCGCCGAAACCAGCCTGCGCTATGCCCGCCGTCTGTCGAAAATGGTCGATGAATCGCCCGCGATCCCGTTGTTGGTTCGCACCGATGGCCGGGTGGAAGCCCCGCAAAAGCTGGCCTCGTGGTTTGGGCTGGACGCCGCTCCGCAATTTTTGAGCGAATTGGGCGGTGATGGTAGTGGTGGGGGCAATCGGGGGGGCACGGGCACCAGCGGTCTGCCCGAAGATCAGCTGGCGGCGCTGTCAGCAGCGGTGCGCCGCACCCAAAAAACCGCGATGGCATTTCAGATGAACCTGCGTCCGCATGGCTCGAAACGGTCGTTTTCGGTCAAAGGACATTTGGCCGATGCGCAAATTTCTCCGGCGGGCGCGGCGCTGATTTGGATCACCGACACCAGCGAGAGCGAGGAAGAGCTGACCGAATTGCGCAAGCAAGCGGTCAAAGCGCGC
>JBEAOQ010000206.1:0-2938 GCA_041164845.1 Pseudomonadota bacterium
TCGTGGAATGATCCGGCTTGGTCGATCAGCACCGAACAGGCGGCCTATGTCGTCTTTCCCATGGTGATTCGCGCTTACACATGGGAAAAACTCTCCGCCGCCAAATTAACCCTGCTGGTGGTGTTGGTTTTGGGGCTGATCCATGCCGTGTTTGGCTTCGCTTATTCGACCAATAATATCGGGGCATCTATCGCCCAAATGGGTCTGGCACGCTGCATCTTGGAATTTGCCTTGGGCAATTTGCTGTGTTTGCTCTGGATAAAATGGCGCGATGTGCCCCGCGCCGCAATGCGCGCTTGGGTCGCCTGCGCCGCCTGTATTATTGCCAAAATATCGTTTAACCTGCCCGAAACCGCGATCATCCCCGCCATATTCGCGTCTGGCTTGTTGGCGCTGGCGCTGGACACTGGCCCGATTGCCAAATTCTTCAGCACCAAATCGCTGATTGATCTGGGCGAGGTCAGCTTTTCGACATATTTGTCACATTATTTGCTGTTCATCGCCTTCAAAATTGTCTTTGCCGACGACAATATCCAGCTGGATGGGATGGGCTTTGGCGGCTTTTTGGCTTTGGTCTTTGCCGCATCGGTTTTGCTCTATCATCTGGTGGAAAAGCCCGCTCAGCACTGGTTGAACACCCACGCTCCCAATGCCATCGGCCTCAAGAAAAAAATTGCCGCTACGGCATAGGTCAACCCAGCACATCATCCAAAAAAAGGCAGAAATCTCCCATTGCGCCCTCGCCACGCTTGGTTCATGAAGGCTCCATAATTCTGTTTGGAGGGATCTATGAAGCTAGAAGAAATGGCCCGCAAAGTCGGCGAAAGCCTTGGCACATCTGATTGGTTCACGATTGACCAAGATCGGATCAACGCCTTTGCCGATTGCACCGAAGACCATCAATTCATCCATATCAATCCCGAAATGGCTAAGATGACCCCGTTTGGCGGCACCATCGCCCATGGCTTTCTGACGCTGTCGATGATGCCGACGATGATGGACAATATCGGCAACAAGCCCGAAACGCTAATGTCGGTCAATTATGGCTTCAACAAAATGCGTTTCATCGCCCCGGTCAAATCGGGCAAGCGGATTCGCGGCCATTGCAAACTGCTGGAACTGGTGCAAAAACGCCCGGGCCAATGGCAGCAAACCATCGAAATGACCGTGGAAATTGAGGGCGAGGCCAAGCCTTGTCTGCAAGCCGAATGGATTTTCCAGCACTTCACGGCGGCATAGCCCTCCATCCGCCACCCCGTCATTCCAGACTCGATCTGGAATCCAGCCAAAAAACGCCGCAAAGCGTCCTCATTCCGGAGCAATATCATGCGTGATGCCGTCATCGTTTCCGCCGCCCGCACCCCCATGGGCCGCGCCTATCGCGGTGCTTTCAACGCCACCCAGCCACCCTCTTTGGGCGCATTGGCCGCCGCCGCCGCCGTGCAACGCGCCGGAATTAACGGGGCCGAAGTCGATGATGTCTTCTGGGGCAGCGCCTTGCAACAGGGTGGCCAATGCCCCAATCTCGCCCGTCTGGTCGCTTTGCGCGCTGGCCTGCCGGTCAGCGTTTCGGGCATGACCCTTGACCGCCAATGCTCGTCCGGCCTGATGACCATCGCCATGGCATCACAGGCTATCGCTACCAACCAGATGGACATTGTGCTGGCGGGCGGCCAAGAATCGGTCAGCATGGTGCAAACCAAAGACATGCGGATGGGCTTTGACCCGGCGCTCATCGCGCTGCACGCCGCCACCTATATGCCCATGCTGCAAACCGCCGAAGTGGTAGCCAAACGCTATAATATCAGCCGCGATGTGATGGATGAATACGCCCTGCAATCACAACAACGCACCGCCGCCGCGCAAAATTCCGGCGCTTTCGATGCCGAAATTATCTCCACCACCAGCCAGATGAGCGTCACCGACAAAGCCACCGGCGAGGTCACAATGCGCCAAGTCACCCTGTCCAAAGACGAAGGCAACCGCGCCGATACCACACTCGAAGGCCTACAAGCCCTCCAGCCGGTTATCGGCGGCACAGTCACTGCGGGCAACGCCAGCCAGCTGTCCGATGGCGCAGCAGCGGTGGTGGTGATGGAAGCCACGCTGGCCGCGAAAAAAGGCCTTGCCCCGCTGGGCCGCTTTGTCGGCATGGCGGTGGCCGGCACCGAACCCGATGAAATGGGCATTGGCCCCGTCTATACCATTCCCAAATTGTTGAACCGATTTGGTTTGAAAATGGACGACATCGGCCTGTGGGAACTCAACGAAGCCTTCGCCGTGCAAGTGCTCTATTGCCGCGATCAACTGGGCATCCCCCATGACCGGTTGAACGTCAACGGCGGTGCCATCTCGATCGGCCACCCCTATGGCATGACCGGTGCCCGCTGCACCATGCACGCCCTAATCGAAGGCAAGAGGCGCGGCGTCAAATATGTCGTCGTCACCATGTGCGTCGGCGGCGGCATGGGCGCGGCAGGGTTGTTCGAGGTTTTGTAAGCTGTCCGAAAATCCTCCCCCAGCGCGCTGGGGGAGGGGAACCGCCGCGAAGCGGGGGTGGCACCGACCCCCGTCATTGCGAGGAGCAAAGCGACGCGGCAATCCATCACCCACAACCAACCAACAAAACCAAAACACGAAGGTCATAACCCTCGCGCTCTCATTAGAGCAAGATGAGATTATGTTGAATCGTCATTGCGAGCGCAGGATCAATCCATCTCCCAAGCTGGATTGATCCTGCGCTCGCAATGACGATTCGATATGATGTCATCTTGCTCTAAAAATGGTCGATTGAAACAAAAAGGGCGGCTGTTGCCAACCGCCCTTTCAATTTTCTTATCGAATGAAAGCCTTACACCTTCCCCGTCAACTCCGGCACCGCATTAAACAAATCGGCCACCAGACCAATATCCGCCACTTGGAAAATCGGTGCATCTTC
>JBEAOQ010000207.1:0-4554 GCA_041164845.1 Pseudomonadota bacterium
CCTTCTGCCTTGCCGTGCCGCCGTCCCACACGCGGCCTTGGGCAATGGCATCAATCTGCGCCGGTGTTTTCCCCCGCGATTTCGCCACCAGCCCAATAAACCGCGCATATCCGGCCTCGACATTGGCTTGCAGCAATTTTTCCACTTCCGGCGTAAATCCAGTCATCGGGTCTGGCTGGCCCGAAATCGCCGTGGTCCGCACCCCGTCCCCCGTCACCCCATATTGTCCCAGCAATCGCTCAAAACTGGGAATCACCGCAAAAATCCCAATCGAGCCGGTAATCGTCGATGGCTGGGCAAAAATCCGCGTCGCTGGCGTTGATACCCAATATCCGCCACTGGCCGCGACATTGCCCATCGACACCGCCACCGGCAATCCGCGCTTCTTTTGCCGCTCAATCGCGCTGCGAATCACCTCGGATGCCATCACCGAACCGCCGGGCGAATCCACCCGCACCACCAAAGCCGCCAAATCACGGCTTTCCGCCGAATCAATCAGCGCCGCAATCCGATCTCCACCCGCAGTCCCCGGCCCCGCCTTGCCATCAATAATCTCACCGGCAATCGTCACCACGCCAATCGCTTTGCCGACGCTTGCGGCGGGATTGGCCGCCAACCACGCCGCCAATTTGGTATGGGCAAATGCACCGGGCCGCTTATCCGCCTTATCCGCCCCAGCTATTTCCGCGACATGCTTGCCAAATTCGGCATAATCGCCAATTTTATCGACCAGCCCTGCCGATAAAGCCGCCTTGGCCGCATCGCCCCCCGCCGCCTGAAACCAACCAACCGGATCAGATGTTACACGGGCAATATCCGCCTTGGGCCGTGCCTTGGCCACATTGGCCTTCCACCCATCCCAAATCGACGCATACAGCGCCTTGCGCGCCTCCCGCGATGGGTCAGATTGGTCATTGCGCAAATAGGGTTCGACATAGTCCTTATATGTCCCGACCTTATAGACATGCGCCGTAATTTTTAGCCTTTCCAGCAATTTGCCATAATATAAATGATAACCGCCCGGCCCCGGAACAAATACCCCGCCCAATGGGTCTAACCAGACCTCGGACGCATGGGCGGCCAGCAACATCCCCGAATCATCCATCATTTCGGCATAGGCCAAAACCGGCTTTTTCGCGGCGCGCACCGCATCCATCGCCGCACCCACTTCCTCCAGATTAACTTGCCCCCCGCCAACAAAGCCCGACATATCCAGCACCACGGCCTTAATCCGGTCATCGTCTGCGGCCAATGCAATGGCGCGTGAAATATCCCTTGCGCGAAACTCCTTCATCGCCCCGCCGCCGGTTATTCCGGCAAAAGGGTCTGCCTCGCTGACCTCCTCGACCAAAGCGCCGTTCAGCTTGACCAACAAGGCCCCATCACGCACCTGCCCCGATCTATCACTCCGCCCGCTCAACGCCGCCGAAAGCCCCGCAAAAAACAGCAGCATCAGCAGCAAGACCAAGCCATCCTTGATCGCCACCAGCAATTTCCAAACCTTGCGCGCAAATGCCATGCTCATACCTTTGTAATCTAAAGCGTAATCAATACCAAAAGCCCGTCATTGCGAGCGAAGCGAAGCAATCCAGAGCGACATGCGCTAACATGGGATTGATTCACATTTTCATCATGCCGCAAAACCCCACTGTAGGAAAGCCCCGGGCAATCGCCTATAAATTTCGACTCTCATAAAAATAGCTCGCGCAGAGGCGCAGAGGCGCAGAGACGCAGAGATATTGTTTTGTTGGGAAACCGTAATTTAGAGTCTGATGATTCTAAGTTGAACCAGCTTCGTCATTGCGAGCGAAGCGAAGCAATCCATCACCTGAACTGGATTGATCCTACGCTCGCAATGACGATTCAAACTTATATCATCACGCTCTAACACCACAAATCATATTGGCATTTCGGAAATATGCAAACAGCTTTGCCCAATTTCTCTGTGCCTCTGCGCCTCTGCGCGAACCAAATTTCTGCCTATGCCGCATTCACCCGCCAATGCGATTACCTTGGTGGAAAGCCACTTGAGCAATCCACAAACACAGCCTAAGACACTGGCTTCAATGACATCGCGCACAAATCCCAGCCGCTCGCCCTATCCTTCCGGTGCGGCCGCCTTTCCGCATACCGGCCTGTTGGGCATCGGCGGCCTCGCCCCGCATGAAATTCTGTTTCTGCTTGATGAGGCTGAACAATGGGTGACCCTCAACCGCCAACCGCATAAACGCGCCGAATTGCTGTCCGGCCTGACCATCATCAACGCCTTTTTCGAAAATTCCACCCGCACTTTGCTGTCCTTTGAAATCGCCGGAAAACGCTTGGGGGCCGATGTCGCCAATATGCACGCCGCCACATCCAGCGTGAAAAAGGGCGAAACCCTGATCGACACCGCCATGACGCTGAATGCCATGCGCGCCGATGCCATCGTCATCCGCCACGCCAGTTCGGGCGCCGTGCGGCTGATTGCCGATAAAGTTGATTGTCCGGTGCTCAATGCCGGCGATGGCCAACATGAACACCCGACCCAAGCCCTGCTTGATGCCCTAACCATCCGCCATGCCAAAGGGCGCGATATTGCCGGCCTTAAAATAACCATCTGCGGCGATATTCTCCACAGCCGCGTTGCCCGCTCAAATATCCTCTGCCTGACATCCTTGGGGGCCGAAGTCCGCGTCTGCGCCCCCCCTGCCCTGATGCCCACCGACATCGAATCTATGAAAGTCACGCCTTTCCATGATTTCAACGCCGCGCTGGCCGGAACCGATGTGGTGATGATGCTGCGCCTGCAACAAGAACGGATGCAGGGCCAATTTATCCCCAGCCCCCGCGAATACCGTCATCTCTATGGCCTGACCTTAGACCGGCTAACCCGCGCCGCGCCCGATGCCCATATCATGCACCCGGGGCCAATGAATCGCGGGGTCGAAATCGACAGCAATGTCGCCGATCTCGCCGACCGCTCGCTAATCACCCGCCAAGTCGAAATGGGTGTCGCCATTCGCATGGCTTGCCTCGATGTCCTCACCAGACGGGCCAGAAATATCGAGGGCTGGGCATGAGCATCGCCGCCCCCCTAACCATCACCAACGGCTTACTGGTTCTGCCCAATGCCCCCCCGCAAAAGGGCGCAATCCGCAGCGAGAATGGCCTCATCACCGCAATCGGCGATGTCACCCCACACGACGGCGACACCATCTTTGATGCACACGGCGCGCTGATAACCCCCGGCCTTGTCGATTGCGGCAGCTTCGCCATCGACAAACCCGCGTTCCATTTTGGCGGCATCACCCGCGCCGCGCTGATGCCCGATCAAAACCCCCCGCTCGATCATCCGGCGCGGGTGCGTTTCGCGGCCTTGTCCGGCAAGCCTGATCTCTGGGTTCATCCCCTCGCCGCCGCCACCCGCGATCTGGGCGGCACAGAACTGGCGGAAATCGCCCTGATGCGCGATGCCGGAGCCAAAGCCATATCCACTGGCCGCAGCTGGATCAACAATTCGGGAACCATGCTGCGCCTCCTGCAATATGCCGCCATGCTCGATATGGTGGTCATCAGCCACGCCGAAGATTCGGGAATCACCGGCAATGCCGTCGCCACATCGGGCGAAATGGCGACACGGCTAGGCCTACCCTCCGCCCCGGCCCAAGCCGAATCCCTCGCCGTCGCCCGTGATATTGCGCTGGCCGAATTGGCGGGGGCAAAATTGCATTTCCGCCAAGTCACCACCGCCGCCGCGCTCAATCTGATCCGCGCCGCCAAATCACGCGGCCTCAAAATCACCGCTGGCGTCACCCCCGCCCATTTCATGCTGTCCGATCTGGCCATCGGCGATTTCCGCACCTTCACCCGCCTCTCCCCGCCGCTACGTTCGGAATATGACCGCCAAGCGGTGCTGGCCGCATTGGCCGATGGCACCATCGACGTCATCGCCTCCAGCCACGATCCACGCGGCCCCGAAGACAAACGTCTGCCCTTCGCCGATGCCGAACCGGGCATGGCCGGAGCCGAAACCCTGCTCCCACTCACCCTCAATCTGGTGCGCGATGGCGTCATCGACCTGCCCCGCGCCTTTGCCCTGCTCGCGCATAATCCGGCCAAATTGCTGGGGGTCAATGCGGGCCAGCTCTGCGTCGGCTATGAGGCCGACATCGCCATCATCAACCCCGACCGGCCATGGATCGTCAATTCCGACAAAATGGCAGCAGCCGCAGGCAACACCCCCTTCGACCGCCTCCCCGTCCAAGGCCGCGTCACCGCGCTGTTTAAGGGCGGCTCAAGGATTGAATAGGTGAGGTTATTTGGGGGTTACTGGACGTAACGACATGATTCGTAATTTAACGACACACAGAGCCTTCACATCAGGCAAAGCCCACGTCTTCCCCGCGCAGGCGGGGGACCCATCTCCCACTCCCACGATCCCAAACATATTTAGGGGTTGACGCATTTGTCACTGTAATTTCCAAGTTGTGACCTAAATCGGAGATAGAAAAATGGCGAGTAACATGGTTGCGCATTCAAAATTAGAGCCGTGGGCAAAAAAATCACTTCAGG
>JBEAOQ010000208.1:0-5072 GCA_041164845.1 Pseudomonadota bacterium
TGTATGTTGAAAATTGGCTGTCCGATTAGATAGAAAATAGGCACGCGGAGGTGCGGAGGTGCGGAGAAAACATTCTGGTTGGGTGACATTGTGCATAATATGACGGTTTTGCGGCTGATTAATGTGTCACATGAGCTTTGACAGCAGAAAAAATTCCCCCGCGCCTCCGCGTGAAATTGAATATGCGATTGCCCTGAGCTTGATGGGAAGTTGGGGGGTGGCTAGAGCGGGCAGCGTTAAATCTGAATCAGAATGCCCGCCTTAAGTTTTTGTTTTCGCATCGATATTAGCTGAAAACCGGTTCCCACCCTTCGACAGGCTCAGGACATGCTTTTCAGCACGATGCTCTGATGTCATCAGCCCCTACCCAAACCGATGATCTGCGACAAACGGATTGCTTCGCCGTTCCTCGCCAAAGGTGCTGGTCGGCCCATGCCCGGGAATAAAGGTCACATCATCGCCCAATGGCCACAGCTTTTTGGTGATCGAATCCAGCAGATCCTGATGATTGCCACGCGGAAAATCGGTGCGGCCAATGCTGCCCTGAAACAACACATCGCCGACTAGGGCAAATTGCGAAGGTGCATGGAAAAACACCACATGGCCCGGCGTGTGCCCGGGACAATGCACCACATCCAGCGTTAATTCCCCCAAAGTCACCCGATCGCCATCGACCAGCCAGCGATCCGGCTCAAAACTCTCGCCCGGAAGGCCATAGCGTTTTTGCGGATCGTCCAACTGTTCAATCCAAAACCGATCATCCTCATGCGGGCCTTCGATCGGCACGCCCAAATCCCGCGCCAAAACCCCTGCCATACCGCAATGATCCATATGGCCATGGGTGACGAAAATCTTGTCTATCACCACCCCGGCCCGTTCAATCGCCAATTTCAGCCGGTCCAGATCGCCCCCCGGATCGACAAATGCGCCTTTCATGGTCTTGGTGCACCAGATCAGCGAACAATTCTGCTCAAAAGCTGTCACCGGAATAATCGCAGCACGCATAGGTGGCGATGGGGGTGGCGATGGGGGTGGCGTATGGGTTTTAGTCATATTGCCCAAATGGCTTGCCAATCCGCTTAAATCAAGGACTGACGCAATTATGCAGGGCAATGGCAAAGGATTGTGAATGCGATATAAGCGGAAAATCGGTTCGCGCAGAGGCGCGGAGACGCAGAGAGATTGCGCCAAGCCGCAATCCATATCGATCACTCAGAATCCCCTCCATGCGCCTCTGCGCCTCTGCGCGAACCTCTCCTTTCTTTCCTCCCCTTCGCATGAAATTTCACACGCAATGCCCCAAAATGGGCTATATTCGTCCACTTTTCCACACCACCCGCCCAATAATCTGCACCTCAGCGGGGGCCAAATTGATCGGAAGATAGGCGCGGTTATCGCTAATCAACACCACCCGCCCGGGCTGGCCCAAATTCAACCTTTTGACCATCAAAGCCTCACCCAAACGCACCACATGCACCCCATCACGCAGAGGATTCGGGGCGCGATCAACCAAAATCTCATCGCCATCACGCAAAGTCGGCTCCATCGAATCGCCGGTCACCGCAATCGCCGACAGCATCGCCGGATCAAGCCCCTGCGCCCGCAGCCATTGCGCCGAAAAACGAAAGGCCCCCACCGGACGCTCATCGGATGACAGCGCCCCCGGCCCAGCCGAAGCCCCCAAAGCCTGTCTAGGAATATCAATCCAATCGGTGCGTAGGATTTTTCCTATATTTTGTCCTAAGTGATTCGCTGGCGCAGCCTCACCTCCGCCCAATTGCGTTTCCGACACGCCAAAGAACCGCGCCAGTGTCCGCCGATCCCCTTCCTACAATTTACGCGGGCTGCCCTTGCGAACAAATTGCTGCAAATAGGTAGAATTACGTGATAATAAGGACGACAAAGATGCCAAACTGACCCCACGGTCATTGGCCAATTCCAGCAATCTGTGGCGGGGGTCACCCACAGCTCTCATTCCCAAATCTACCCTGCTCATTTATTTTTCCTATACGATGTATTTTTCCTAGACATGTAGGAAAATACATTGAACATATAAGGAACGCAAGGGGGGTGATTCGTTTTTTCCTCAACCCATTTGCCGCAAATTTGGACGAGCAAAAGAACAGGAGAATAGGATGACCCTCAAACGCGTAGAAAAATTTTTAACCCAAACCGGCATGGCTTGGACCAAATTTGGCCGCTTGGTGGCGGGCGATCCGCGCCTTGTGGCCGATCTGCGCAATGGCCGCGAACCTCGCCCCGATCTGACGAGCCGCATCGAAAATTTCATCAGCACCCACACGCCAAACCGCACGGAGACTCAACATGTTTTTTGACCCCCATTTCGCAACCCGACATTTCGAAACCAAATCCCGCGCATCAGTGCCCATCACCCGCCGCCCATGGGCGCAGTTGACACGGGCCATCCTGCTTTTGGCGGGAGAACACGGCGAATTATTGCGTCACAGCGAAAGCCCATGGGCCAGCGTCACCTTTTCCGGCACGCGCCACACGCTGGCGGTGCTATTCAATGGCGCGGCAGGCATGGTGGCGGGTGAATGCTTTATTGACGCCCTCCCCGACCATGAATTTGTCATTTCGCGGCAATTGGTCGTCGATGCGCAAATAACTTTGGTCACGCAGGATAATATTCCCCAGCCACAAATGATGGTGGAAGTGGAACTGCTGCTGTTGGAAGATTATAAATAAACATCAATATCCCGCATCCAAATCGACCAGATAGTCCAATGTTTCGCCGCGTTGCCAATGTGCCAAATTGGCGATAAACCGGGTCGCACTGCGGCGAAACATCATCATCTGCGAACGCCCCGATAAATGCATAGTAATCGTCGCATTATCCATCCGCCACAATGGATGATCGGCGGGCAAAGGTTCCGGTTCGGTCACGTCCAAAAAAGCGTGACCAATTGCACGTTTTTGCAAAGCCGCCACCAGTGCATTTTGGTCAATCACCGTCCCCCGCGCAAAATTCATCAGCGTGGCCGACGGCTTCATCGCCGCCAATTCTGCTGCGCCAATCATGCCCTCGGTTTCCGGCGTTGCGGGCACCGTCAGGATGATCCAATCAAATTCCCCCAGCCGCACCCGCCAATCATCCGGCCCCAACTGCCCTGCATCCGGACGACGCCGCACGGAACATATTTCCACATCAAACCCATGTAACCGCTTGGTAATTTCATGACCAATCGCCCCCGCGCCCAAGATCAGCGCCTTGCTACCCGCCAATTCCATGACACCTGGCGATGCGGTCAACCACTCCTGTCGATCCGCCGCCCGCAGCACATCGCGGGTTCCCTTGGCCACATTTAACATCCCCATCACCGCATATTCGGCAATGGCAATCGCGTTGATACCCGCGCCATTGGTCAGTGCGGCGCCCTGCTGCTTTAACTGCGCCAGCGGAAAATTCTCGACCCCCGCCGCCAATGTGTTCAGCCAGCGCAAATTCTTGGCCCGCCGCGCCGCTTTGAACGTCGCGGGCATGTCATAGGTATCAAACCAGCCAATCTCGGCGCGGGGGGCCATGGCGAATAATTCTGCGCTAGTGGTGAACCATAAGGGTTCAATCCAGTCCGGCAATTCCGCCTCAATCAGCGGCCTTATCATGGCATTCATCACCGCAATTGTCATGGCTTTTCCTCAAATTTCCCCAACATCGGCGGTCTATGCAAACAGGTGGCAAAGTCAAATTTCCGATAGATCAGCGGCGTCACTTTTGCCGCATCCGGATGGCGTGGATTCATCATCACCAAATCCGCCTCGGGTAACACCGCCGATGGCGTCGCCGCCAGCAATGACCGTCCAGATTTCAGCCAATCATCACCCCATGTGCGGGGGTTTTCGTGAGCGTTCAAATCCGCAATCCATTCCGGATCGGCGTCAATTTCGGTGTAACCCAACAGATAATCATCGGAAACACCCGCCAAATCAGCGGGCAAATACCGCAATGTCACCAACACCGCCAGCGCGGCCTCGCTGGTAAAATTCACCACCGGCAACCCGGGCGACGAATACCGCCCGCCATGCGCCATCGGCCCCGCACCATCCAACGCGGTATAAGCGGAGCGGGTTAGCCGCCAGAGGATCATTAAACCCGACGCTCAATCTCATTGCGCGCCGCATCGGCCAGAAATGCACTGCGTGTCAGGCTGCGTTCAGCCGCAGCGCGGTCAATCGCATCCAGCATCCCCCGATCCAACGAGATATTGGCACGAACCTGCTTTCCACAGCGACGAATGCGCGGCACTGCCACCAAAAATGCCCCCTCGGCCAAATCATCGGCCACCAAAGCCTGGATCTGATCCAACCGCATTGGGGCCACCTCGGCTATATCCTCAAACCACAAATCCAGCGCCTCGCACGCATTGGGCAGAATTTTTTCCATATCATCTGCCGCCGAAAAACATCCCAAAAGATCGGGAAATTCAACCCCATAGGCGCTATCCACATCCTTGCGGACAAGGGCATAAAAATAGGTCATATCAAATCCCAACCCGCCATTTTGGCGATTGATCTAGCGGTGCCTAGCGGCAAATCCCGTTTAGGATGCGGCACAATCACGGTCATGCCTGCCTTGCGGAATTTGTGATGCGAGCCTTTTATGGCAATCAACACGAACCCATCCGCCAGCAGGCGTTTGACAATTTTGCGACTATCCCGCTCCATGCGCAATTATATGCGCATTTTTGAACGATAGTCAAGAAAATTGCGCATTATTTTGCGCAAATCATCCCAACTTCCAATCCCAGCCGAGGGGGTCGCCGTCCATCACCTCCACACCCTTGGCGGTCAGCTCATCACGCAAACGGTCCGATGTGGCGAAATCTTTGGCGGCACGGGCCTGTTGGCGTTGGCTTAGGATGGTTTCGATTTCGGCCTCGGTGATGCGCGCAGATTTGGGGCGGAGGCGGAGGTCATGGCGCAACAAAGCGAGTATATTCAAGCCAAGAACTAGCTCCATCTCTTTTGCAATGAACCGCTTCCATCCTTGATCCAGTCCGCGAGCATTCATTACTTCCTCGAACACCGTTAGTGCCAGATCGGAAGAGCAC
>JBEAOQ010000209.1:0-3089 GCA_041164845.1 Pseudomonadota bacterium
CGCCGGTCAGCCAGCGGTAAATTGTAATGCCCAGTGCGAATTGATCGGTCAGCGCATCGCCCGCATTGCCAGCAAATTGTTCGGGGGCCATAAACCCCGGGGTTCCGGGAATTTCATCGCCATGAAAATCTTCGACGCGGGGCAGACGGGCCACGCCCAGATCAATCAATTTCAGTCCGCCATCCCCCCCCTCTTTTTTAACGTTCAGGATGACATTCTCGGGCTTAATATCGCGGTGGATGACATCCAGCCGGTGCAGCGCGGCCACCGCGCGGGTCAGTTGAATCGCTTGTTTCACGCCATGCTCCAACGACGGTGTGCCACGCGCCAAGCGGGCCTCCATCGTCTCGCCTGCCAAAAAGGGTTGAACCCCATAGAGCGCAGTTTGGCGATCGGGGCGAACGGGGTGGGCAGCGGCGACAAAGGGGCTGTTGACCCGCTGGGCAATCAGCATTTCACGGGCAAAAGCCAGCCGCATGGCGCGGTCACTGAGGGCGTCGGCGCGGGGGAATTTCAGCACCACTTGGCTGCCATCTTCGCTGTCAATGCCACAAAGCAACACCGCGTAGCGCCCTTCGGAGAGCACCCGATCAATCCGAAAGCCGTCGATACTCTCGCCAATTTGCGGCGGCGTAATGGCGGGCAATTGGGTCAGTCCGGCCAAAATGCCATCATATTCGGGCGCGGGCAGCCGCACAATGTCGATGACCAAGGCGGTGGCATTGTCTTGGCCGCCTGCATCCAAGGCGGCTTGGGTCAATTGATCGGCGGTCGATTCGGCGCTGTCTTGCTGCGCCAAAATTGCGGCGATTCGTGCCGCCGACAGCGGCCCATGGATGCCATCGCTGGTCAACAGCAGCCGGTCATGTTCGGCCAATTCGATGGTGGCATGATCCAGCCGCAAATCGGGTTCAATGCCCAAGGCGCGGATCAAAACATGGCGCAAATCCGGTTCTGGGCGGGTGTGGTCGGTGGTCAGACAGGTCAGCCGCCCGCCCGAATAGCGCCAAGCGCGGCTATCGCCAACATGCACCACATGGCCACGCCGTCCGCGCAGAGCAATCGCGGTGAAGGTAGTGGCGCTGTTGGCCATGGATTCGCTGCGGGCGTGGGTATGCAGCCAGCGGTTATAGGCAACCAGCGGCACTTGCATTGCCCGCGCCGCACCTTGGGTATCGGGCATGGCGTAATAGCCCTCGATCAGCGCCCGCACTGCCAGTTCGGCAGCCGTGCGACCCGCTTTGCCGCCGCTAACCCCATCGGCGACGGCGGCCAACACCCCATGCCGCGCCTTTTCCAGCGCCGTGCCCAAATGCACCCCGCCAAAATCCTGATTATCCGCACGCGGGCCGGTCAGGCTGGAAAAGCCCGCCGCCACCACCAATTCGCCCTCATGTCGCAATTTTCAAAATCCCTTACACACACGCGTAACGCGCCCGTCCGCGTGAAGTTCGCGCTTCAAAAACATTCGTCAAGCCCTCTCATATCCCTGAACAGGAGAATAATCCCATGACTAGCAGTTTCTGGAAGGCGGGGCATCGCCCGACGCTTTTCGCCTCGTTTTTGTATTTTGATATTGCCTTTATGGTCTGGGTTTTGCTGGGGCCATTGGCACCAATCATTTCCAAACAGCTGGGGCTGGACCCGGCGCAAAAGGGGTTGATGGTGGCGGTGCCAACTTTGGCGGGCGCGGTGTTGCGGCTGGTCAATGGTTTGCTGGTGGATCGGATTGGCCCGAAAAAAACCGGAGCAATTGGCCAGATTATCGTGATCGCTGGATTGGCTGTGGCGTGGCAGACAGGGATTGATAGCTTTGCCGGAACGCTCGCTTTGGGGGTGATTTTGGGTTTTGCGGGGGCCAGTTTTGCCGTGGCCTTGCCGCTGGCCAGCCGTTGGTATCCGCCCGAACATCAGGGCAAAGCGATGGGGATTGCCGGTATGGGCAATTCGGGCACGGTGTTTGCCGCGCTGTTCGCGCCGATGCTGGCCAAAGCCTATGGCTGGACCAATGTGCTGGGTCTGGCGCTGATACCGCTGGCTATTGTTTTCGTGATTTATCTGATTGCCGCCAAAGACAGCCCGGAACAACCCGCGCCTATGCCGATTTCGGCCTATGGCAAAGTGTTGCAGGACAAAGATGCGTGGTGGTTTATGCTGTTTTACGGCGTGACTTTTGGGGGTTTTGTCGGCCTGTCCAATTCGCTGTCGATCTGGTTTGTCGATAATTTTGCGCTGACGCCGGTTCAGGCGGGCTATTGCACCGCTGCTTGTGTGTTTACCGGATCACTGGTGCGGCCATTTGGTGGGGCCATGGCTGATCGGTTTGGCGGGATTAAAACTTTGACATTTGTCTATATCATCGCGGCGGTGATTCTGGCGACAATCAGCATGGGGCCAGCGACTCTGCCGCTGGCTTTGGCGCTGTTTATCATGGTGATGGGCACATTGGGCGTCGGCAATGGTGCGGTGTTTCAGCTGGTGCCGCAACGGTTTCGCAAGGAAATCGGGGTGATGACCGGGCTTGTCGGCTTTGGCGGCGGGGTCGGTGGTTTTTATCTCGCATCGTCGCTGGGCTATGCCAAGAAATTGACCGGCAGCCCTTCAGCGGGTTTCCTGATTTTCGCGGCATTGGCGCTGGTGGCGCTGATGGGGCTGACATCGGTCAAGAAACGCTGGCGGACGACTTGGGGTGCGGCTTTGCAGGGGGCAAGAATCTAACCGCACTTGTTGCACTGCACAATTTCGGCTTGCAATTTGCGTGAAATTGGGTTTACCTGTGACTTGAAAGCAATTTTGCCGTCCAATGATGGGCGAATCAGCAAAGTCGCTTAATTTACACATTCGCGTGGCAAAGAAGCCGCCCGTGCTGACCGTCCAAGGTTTGCTCGTGGCGGTTTTTTGCTTTTGCGCCTTACCAATGGAGAAGCATGTGAATGCGCCAATGAAATTTCAGGCCAATGACCCGATAGCCTGTGAGCGGCTGGTGGTGATTGGCAATGGTATGGCGGGATGCCGTGCGGTCGAGGAAATCTTGGCCCGCGATCCCACCCGCTATGCCATCACCATTTTCGGGGCCGAACCTCGGGTCA
>JBEAOQ010000210.1:0-3650 GCA_041164845.1 Pseudomonadota bacterium
TTCCCAAGCATTCTTGTCATGATTTTCAACAAAGGTCAGCCGCATCGCCTCTTTGGGAAAGCTGCGTTCGGTATCGGCGTAATAGCCGTATAGGTTTTGCGCGGTGGCCTTGCCCATCGCAATATCGCTCAACTTACCGTAAAGTGGCCACGCATAGGTGGCATCAAAGGCCCGGTAATGCAGATCGCGCGCGTCCCATTCGGCCAACATGAACACCGGTTTGATTTTCACCAATGCCGCACGGGCTGTTTCCCAGAAATCCAGCGGCACATACCCACCAACATCGCAGCGAAAGCCATCAACCCCAATATCACGCACCCAATAGGCCATGGATTCGATCAGATATTTGCGCAAACCCGGCTTGCTGTAATCCAGATCAATAATATCGCCCCAATCCTGCCACGGGGTAGGGTGAAAATCGCCTTTCCAATCCTTGTCATAATAGTCGGGATGCGCCCGTATCAGCACATTATCCCATGCGGTATGGTTGCCCACCCAATCCAAAATGACATGCATCCCCAGCCTATGCGCCGTGGCGACAAAGGCTTTCAAATCAGCCGCTGTGCCAAATTCAGGGTTTACCCCGCGATAATCTTGCACAGCATAGGGGCTACCCAAACTGCCCTTGCGGTTTTTCACCCCAATCGGATGGATCGGCATCAGCCAGACAATATCTACCCCCAGCGCCTTGATCCGGGGCAGTTGTTTTTCCGCCGCCCGAAAAGTGCCCTCAACGGTGAATTGGCGGGTGTTCAGCTCATAAATCGTCGCCGATTTGGCCCAAGGCGCCGTCTGAACATGCACCATTGTCCGAGGCCGATAATCTGCGCCCGCCGAGGCTGGCACCGCATGGCATAAAGCCAAAAGCCATAGGCCCAAAAGCCAAAAGCAGCGCGTCATCAAAGCTTGCATCCTCATCATCCTCTTCGTTGACGCCGAGCATAGAGATACATCTGCAAAAATCGAACAAGCCGCATACGAATACATAGCGTCATGGATAGGTGGATTATGCCAATCCATATCGCAACAGGCACAACAGCAGGATAGCAGACCTAATGGAAACGAACGAGGCATGGTGGCACGGAGCGACAATCTATCAGATATATCCGCGTTCCTTTGCAGACTCCAATGGCGATGGCATTGGTGATTTGCGCGGCATTACCGCAAAACTGGATTACGTCGCCTCGCTGGGGGTGGATGCGATCTGGCTGTCACCGTTCTTTACCTCGCCCATGGCCGATTATGGCTATGATGTATCGGATTATTGCAATGTCGATCCGCTGTTTGGCACCCTTGCCGATTTTGACGCCCTACTGGCCAAAGCGCATGATCTGGGGCTGAAGCTGCTGATTGACCAAGTCTATGCCCATACATCCGATCAGCATGATTGGTTCACTACCAGCCGTTCCAGCCGCGATAATCCCCTGGCCGATTGGTATGTCTGGGCTGATGCCAAAGCGGACGGGACGCCGCCGTCAAATTGGCAGTCGGTGTTTGGCGGCCCAGCATGGACTTGGGATGCGCGGCGCTGCCAATATTATATGCATAATTTTCTGAAAGAGCAGCCGCAACTCAATGTGCATCATCCCGATGTCCAAGCTGCCCTGCTGGCCGTGGCGAAATTCTGGCTTGATCGCGGGGTGGATGGTTTTCGGCTTGATGCGCTGAATTTCAGTTTCCACAACCCGCTGCTCATTGATAATCCACCCGAAGCTGAGAACACAGGCTTGCGGACAAGGCCGTTTGATTTTCAGCAAAAGATCAACAACATGTCGCAACCGGAACTGGTGCCTTTCGTCGAGCGTATCCGCGCCCTGACCGATCAATATCACGCCCGCTTTACCGTGGCCGAGGTCGGCGGTGCATTGGCGATGCGTGAAATGAAATTGCTGACACAGGGGCAGGCGCGGCTCAACACCGCCTATAGTTTTGATTTTTTATATCAAAATGCCCTTTCGCCGCAATTGATCGCCCGGGTTCTGGGCCAATGGCCCGATACGCCGGATATCGGTTGGCCAAGCTGGGCTTTTTCGAATCACGACGCGCCGCGTGTGGTGTCGCGCTGGGGCCAAGGCGATGCGACCGCCCGCGCCAAGCTGTATAATATGCTGTTGCTTTGCTTGCGCGGCAATCCGTTTATCTATCAAGGCGAAGAGCTGGGCCTGCCACAGGGCGACGTGGCTTACGACCGGTTGCGCGATCCCGAAGCCATCGCCAATTACCCGCTGACCCAAGGGCGCGATGGTGCGCGCACCCCCATGCCGTGGGCCTCCGAGCTACCCTATGGGGGATTCTCGGCAACTGAACCATGGTTGCCGATGGATACCCGCCATGTTGCACAGGCTGTCGCGGTGCAAGAGGCGGACACCCTTTCGGTGCTCCACTTTACCCGCAAAATGCTGGCGCTGCGCCAATCAAGCGCGGCCTTGCGGGTTGGGACTATCGTGTTCGATGACAGCGCGCCGGATATTCTGCGCTTTACCCGCCATTTGGGCGATGAAGCGCTGTTATGCGTGTTTAATTTGGGGGATGCGCCGGTGGCCACCACGCCAGCACCCAGCGGCCAGATGTTGATGTCCGTCGGCGACATATCAACATCCATGCCGCCACGCAGCGGCTATATCGTAAGACACCACAGAACCCCTCCTCCTTGAGGGGGAGGGTTGGGAGGGGGAGGGCGCACAGCACCGCCTAAGCCAACCAGATGATCTGTGCCTATAACATCCCGGTTGATTTGCGCACCACCAACCGCGTTGGCAGCATGGCCGCCGTCGCAGCTTGATTGCGGATCAAGGCCAGCAATGTGTCAACCAGGGTTTTTCCAGCCAATTGCACATCTTGAACCACGGTGGTCAGGCTTGGATTGGTGAATGCGGCGATTGGAATATCATCAAAGCCAACAATCGCAACGTCACCGGGCACGGATCGTCCGGCGTCTTGACAGGCGCTCATCGCGCCAATCGCGATCATATCACTGGCGGCAAACACCGCGTCAACCGGCGCACCGCTGGCCAGCAATTGCGCCATCGCCGCATGGCCATCCGCTTGGGTATTGAGGGCGTCATGCTGAAGCGCATCATCAACTTTTAGACCAGCCGCCAGCAATTCGGTATGATACCCCTGATAGCGTGCCAGAAATTCTGGATAATGATCGCTGGCCGTGCCCAGAAAAGCGATATTCTTGCGGCCCTGCGCGATAAGATGCCCCGCTGCAATCCGCCCGCCCTGCATATTATCACAGCCGACCATAGTGCCCAATTGCCCCTCGGCTGCGCCCCAGCGGACGAAATGGGTGCCTTGTGCCACCAGCCGTTCGAGCAGCGGGGCATATTCCACATAATCGCCATAGCCGAGCAGGATAATGCCATCGGCTTTGCGGCTGTCCTCATAATCCACATGCCAATTTCCTGACAGCTGTTGGAACGAAATGAGCAGATCATAACCGTGCTGGGCACAGGCGCGGGTAATGGAGCCAAGCATCGCCAGAAAAAACGGATTGATATGCGAATCATCCAATGTTGGATCATCAAAAAACAGCAAAGCCAGCGTATTCGATTGTTGCGAACGCAAATTGGAGGCGTTTTTGTCCACCTTGTAATTCAACTGATTGGCAATAGCCTCGATTCGCTTGCGGGTTTGTTCACGCACCG
>JBEAOQ010000211.1:0-2790 GCA_041164845.1 Pseudomonadota bacterium
ATCCACTGCCGCCGACCAGCATAATGCCGATTTCGCAGAGTTTGACGATGCGGATAATCTGCGCCTTGTCGCGCATATCGGCCAATTGGCCCGACAGGGCGGACAGCACAAAAAATGGCAGAATAAACAGGGCGGATGCCAGGGCGCTGAAACTCGCCTCGGCTTTTTCCGAATCATAAATGCCATAGACAACGAACAACACCGTCGCGGTTTTGAACAGATTGTCGTTAAACGCGCCCAGCAATTGGGTGACGAACAGCGGCAGAAAACGGTGGGTGCGGATCAGATGGGTGGTGGTCATATGTTGCGGCAACCTGATCCATTTTATCAACGAACCCTAGAAGTCCGTTCATCCTGAGCTTGTCGAAGGATTGATTTCAATCTGCTTCAATTCGCCTGTGTTGAAAGAAAGGCAGCCCTTCGACAAGCTCAGGGCGAACGGTTAATTATCCCCTCGACCGTAGCGTTTATCACCCACCCCGCAAGTAATAATCGCGGGGGGCTTTTTAAGCGCAAATTATGCCGCTATGCATATCGCCCATGTGGACTCTGCCCAATCTTCTTACCCTGTCGCGGATTGTCGCGGTGCCGGTTTTGGTGGCATTGCTGTGGTGGCCGAAATGGGAGGCGGGCTATGCCATGGGTTTTGCCGTCTATGTGTTGATGGCGATCACCGATTATTTTGATGGCTATGTGGCGCGGGCGCAGGGCGCGGTCAGCCGGTTGGGGATATTTTTGGATCCCATCGCCGATAAAATCATGGTGGCGGCGGTGATTTTGATCTTGACCCATACCCGCGATATTGATGGCTGGCATGTGATTGCCGCGCTGATAATTTTGCTGCGCGAAATTGCGGTATCGGGTCTGCGCGAATTTCTGGCGGGATTGCGGGTGTCGGTGCCGGTCTCAGCCTTGGCCAAATGGAAGACGACGTTGCAATTGGTGTCGCTGGGCGCGCTGATTTTGGCGGGGGCGACGCCTTGGTGGGCTTTGCCCCGATTGGTCGGGCTGGTGTCGCTATGGGGCGCGGCGGGGCTGACGCTGATTACCGGCTGGGATTATCTGCGGGTTGGTTTGAAACATATGGATTAAGCGATGGGCGTTCAAAATGGCGATCAATGCCGCGTGGTTGCGGGCACGCATAAGGGCAAATCTGGCGTGGTTTCTGATTGGAAATTGAGCAAGACCGGCCATGCCACGATTACGGTCGAACAGGCAGATGGGGTGCGGTTTAAGACTTTGGCGCGCAATTGTGTGCCGCTATAAATCCAGCTCGATCGGATCAATCAGCGGCAACAGCCAATCCAGCAAAGCCAGATGCAGCGGATGGGTGCAATAGGCGGTAAAAGCGGCCTCATCGGTGAATTTCATATAGCCGCCATAGGGATAATGACCGGCATTTGGCGATAGGTTTTCCCCGACACGCATCTCGACAAGCCCCGAAACTTGGCCGATAAAGGCGTTTAATTCGGCAGTGGTTTTGGCGATGATTTCGGTGGAAACGGGGGTTTTCCAGTGGAAGAGGAAGATGTGGATGAACATGGATTTGGGTCTTTCCGTTTCGATCATTTAACCCGCCCGCAATTCCTCAGCCAACAACCGAAACTCCTCGGCACGCGGCGAATTTTTGCGCCAGACCAGCGCGATTTCGCGGTTGGCATTGGGCGATGCCAATGGCCGCGCTACGACATTGGTGCCGTTCAAAATCCCCGCATCCAGCGCCATTTCGGGCAGCATGGTCAGGCCCAGCCCATTATCCACCATCTGCACCAGCGTATGCAGCGAAGTGCCGATCATCGTCGCACTGGCGCGCAATTCGGGGCGATTACACGCGGCCAGTGCATGGTCTTTCAGACAATGGCCATCCTCCAGCAACAACAGCCGAGTCTCGTCGATCAAATCGGGGGAGATTTCATCGGGCGGATCGCGTGGATCATCCTTGGGAAACGCCACAAACAGCGCATCCAATTCGATAATTTCGCTCTCCACCTCGCCGGTGGCAAAGGGCAGGGCCAGCAGCACACAATCGGCGCGGCCATGATGCAAGGATTCCATCGCCGCCGCACTGGGTTCTTCACGCAGGAACAGTTTGAGGTTCGGCCTTTCACGGCGCAAACGGGGCAACATGCGCGGCAGCAAAAAGGGCGCAATCGTCGGGATCACGCTCATCCGCATTTCGCCCGATAATGGCTGGCCACTGGTGTGGATCAGATCGGATAATTCCTCGGCCTCACGCAGAATCCGATGCGCCTTGGCCACCACCGCATTGCCCAGCGGGGTAAACCGCACGGCGCGTTTTGTGCGTTCGACCAAGGTGACGCCCAGCAAATTCTCCAAATCACGCAGACCAGCCGAAAGGGTAGATTGCGAGACAAATGAGGCATCGGCGGCGCGGCCAAAATGGCCGTGTTCATGCAATGACACCAGATATTGCAGCTGTTTTAGGGTGGGGTGATAGGTGGTCATGCCTTGCCCTGTTCCGCAATCGCCCCCTCATCTTCGATCCCCTCATCCCCGATCTGAGTCATTTTCAACTTGCCACTGGCCACCGTAAACCCCGTCTTCCCCTCAACCAGCGCCAGCGCATCACGCCCAAAAACCTCAAACCGCCAACCTTCCAACATCGGCAGACCCTTGCGAATCCCCGCCGCCAGCAGCTCCAGCTCATCCGACCGCGCCAGTAACCGCGCCGCTGCGTCAATTTCCCGCGCCCGAATTTTTAACAGCAATTTCAACAAATCAGCGACCAGCGAGCCTTCTTTGCCCAATGGCGCACCGCGTGCATGGCGC
>JBEAOQ010000212.1:0-10521 GCA_041164845.1 Pseudomonadota bacterium
TCGCGCACCGGCACGATCGAGCGGGCAAAGCGGCCCTCATCCCAAGCCACGGCAGTGCGGCGTTGACTTTCGGCGGCATAGCTATCGACATCGGCGCGGCTAAAGCCTTCGAGCGTGGCGATGAGATCTGCACCGATGCCTTGTGGTGTGTAATAATTATGCAGCGCCACGCGCGGATCGACGGCCCAAGCGCCGCTGTCATAGCCCATGATCGTGCGGCTCATCGAATCGACGCCGCCGCCGATGCCTGCCATTGCCATGCCAGAGGCAACTTGACCGGCGACATTGTTGACCGCCTCCAGCCCAGACCCGCAAAAACGATGCACCTGTTGCCCGCCAACCGTGTCGGCATAGCCAGCATTAAGCACCGCCCCACGTGCAAGAACCCCGCCCTGTTCGCCCACGGGCTGCGCACAGCCGATGACGACATCATCGAGCAGCGCGGTATCCAAATCGCTGCGATCCCGCACCGCATGGAGGAGTTGGGTTACCAGCTCAATCGCCGGAATTTCGTGCAGCGAACCATCTGGCCGCCCGCGACCACGCGGGGTGCGAACATGGTCATAAATGAAAACATCATGCATGGGTGGGCGTCTCCAAATATTGGGGCAGCTGTGAAAGGCTGATTTTATGCATCCCCCTGTCGGAAGCAAGCGCCGATGAACACCTATCCTATGATAGGATATGGGCCATTTTCCTCAAGGCTGATAGCCCATCTGTTCAGAGCTTCCGCCGCAGTCACGGTCACGCTGTCCCGGGCCGCACCGGGGGTCGCCGAAAAACGGGGCGCGGGAGCGGCTTGGTTTGTGCCATTGTGTTTAATGAAAACACGGCGTGCCGTGTTGCCCGGATGGTTCATAGCTTCGCCCATCGACAGCACGGGCGAGACACAGGCATCGCTGCCGGAGAAAATATTCTCCCACGCATCGCGGGTGCGCGATTGGAAAATTTTGGTAAATTGCGCGATCATCGCCGGCCATTGCGTAGCGTCATTCTGGTCATAGCGATCCGCCGGAATATCCAATCCAGCCAGCAAGAGCGCGAAGAATTGCGGCTCCAACGCCCCGACCGCGACATGGCCACCATCTTTGCAAGCATAGCAGCGATAGAACGGGGCCGCGCCATCGAGCAGATTTGCAGCGGGCCTGTCTTGCCACAACCCGGTGGACATATAGGCGTGAAACAGGCTGAGCAAATTGGCGACGCCATCAACCATGGCAACGTCAACCACCTGCCCCTTGCCGGTGGCCTTGGCCGAGAGAATCGCCGAAACCATCCCTAAAGCCAGAAATAGCGTGCCCCCAGCATAATCGCCCACCAGATTAAGTGGAACCGTCGGCGGCAAACCATCCTGCGCTATCGCATGGAGCGCACCGGTCATCGCGATATAGTTGATGTCATGTCCAGCGGTTAGGCTGAGCGGGCCTTGCTGGCCCCAGCCCGTGGCCCGGCCATAAACCAGCCGAGGATTGCGCGCCAAGCAATCATCTGGGCCAAGCCCCAACCGCTCCATCACCCCGGGACGTGCGCCTTCGATCAGACCATCCGCCTGTGCGACCAGATCGAACAAGATCGCCCGATCCGCTTCGGATTTGAGATTGAGCGCGACATTCGTGCGGCCACGCAGCAATACGGCTTCGCCGACATCTGCCCACGCCCCCTGCCCGCCAGGTCGGCAAATGCGGATAATGTCTGCACCCAATCCCGACAGGATCATACCGCATAGGGGCAAGGGGCCAATGGCGTCCATTTCGATCAGGCGAATGCCCGAAAGCGGGCCGCTGGGTTTGGCAGGGGGTTGCATGGGGTTCTCCGTGTAGCTGCTCAAAAAAATGGCCGCCCCAACCAAGGAGCGGCCATCTTATAGGCTTATGTTGTAATGCTTGGTCTATTAGAATTTATAGCCAATTGTCGCGCCAAAGGTGCGTGGTGCGCCTTGGAACTGAACGGTTGCGCCCAAGCCGGTATAGCTGTTGAACACATTGGTGAACCAGGCTTTGTTGGCCAGATTGCGACCCCAGACCGACACTTCAACACCCAAATCTTTGAGGTTGAAAGTGACCCGACCATTGATCAAGCCATAGGCCCTGATGATCGAAGCGCGGTTGGCAATCGCCGTGGCATCAATGGCTGCCTGCGTGCCGCCTTGCGCAATCGACTTGGCAGTGGCCGCGTCCATAGCCCGTGAGGCGGTCCAAGCATAATCCACGTGGAACGACAGATCGCCGATGGACGTTGGCACTTTTTGGGTTGCGCCCAGATTCAGTGTCCATTTCGGGGCTTGCGTGACCGGTTCACCCGAACGATCAATCAGGATTGGCGCTGCGGTGGTGCCCTGATTTTCAATCCGGCTGCCAGCGACATATTTGGCATCGAGATAGGCTGCACTGCCGGTCAGCTCCATACCCTGCCACGGCAGGAGTGTCGCTTCAAACTCGCCACCGCTGGCGCGCACTTTACCAGTATTCGCCACGAACTGGGTCAGGGTGGTGCCGACCAGCGCGTTGACGATACGTTGCACATTACCCTGCCAGGCGGTGAACACCGAGAGATTGGTGCGCAAATGGCGATCAAAGAAATCGCCCTTCAGGCCCACTTCGATATCGCGCACGGTTTCCGGCTGGAACTGCTGGGTATAGGGCGCAAAAACGGTGCGCGAATTGAAACCGCCAGACATTGATGCACCGCTGGTCTTGGCATAGAGGAACACCTGCGGGCTGACGCGGTAATCAATGCCAAAGGTCCAAGCAGGGTATTTGAAGCTGGCGCTGCGCGGATCGGTGCAAGGTGCAGCAGCAGCGGTCAACCCACTGTTGGCGCCGACGGTGCATTTTTCCAAAGGATCGGCCAAGGACCAATCATTGGTGCTGTGGCGGTCAATGCTGCGCTTGTCCCAAGTATACCGCAAACCACCGGTTACCCGCATAGCATCGGTGACGTGGTAGTTTAGCTGGGTGAAGACACCGAACGAGCTGGAGGCGAAATTGCTGAGCGTCCGCGCCCGCGACAAACCACCAAATATCCATGAGCGTGATTGCTCATCACCGGTTTCCTTGAAGTAATAAAGGCCAGCTTGCCAATCCAGCTTACCAACTTTGCCTGACAATTGCAGCTCTTGGCTGAACTGCGATTGATTATAGGTGCTGACGAAGGAAGACCGCGCATCGGTCAAGCCTGCGGTATAGGGGCTAACCGCTGCCAGAATGGTCGGGCCGGGGTTCGGACCAAAAGCACCCTGACATGCGGCGAGTAGTGCCGGCACACCGGCAACGCATGCTTGGAAGAAAGCGATAGGCGGCGAAGCGGCAACCGCTGTGGATGGCACACCCTGCAGATCAAGGCTGTCTTGGGTAGAAGATGTGCGATAGGCGGTGATCGATTTCAGTTTGACCCCGCCCATATCCCATTCAAAGGTAGCCGAGGTTGATTTTACGCGGTTGGTATTGTGCAACCGGTCAATCTCTGGATCACCCGAATTTGGTTTCGAGAAAGTGTCTGTCCATTTGGAATTGGCCGCTGTGAATGCAGGCAATTGGGCTGCGGTCACATTTTCGGCGAATTCCGAGTTGATATAGGCACCATATGCTGGCGATGCGAGCACAGCAGGGTTAAGAGCGGCCACAGCAGTGGCATTGCCATTATCCTTGTAATTAACATATTCGCCGGTGATGGTCAGTTTGATCGGCAATTCTTTGGGTGCCCATTTCAAGGTAGCGCGGGCGATATATTCGCCATTGACGCTGCCCTGCGGATAGCCCGCAACCGAATTGCGGAAATAGCCATCATGCTTGCTGTAGCGACCGGCAAAACGCACCGCCAGCTCATCGCTGAGCGGCGCATTGAAGATGCCTTCGATCATCTGTTGGCCATAATTGCCCAGACCGCCCTTGAACGACCCTTCAAGAATGTTCTTGGGTTGGTTTGAGCGCAAATTGAGCGCGCCGCCGGTGGTGTTGCGACCAAATAAGGTGCCTTGTGGGCCGCGCAGCACTTCGGCGCTGGCCGCATCAAGGAAGCCCAAATTGCCGACGATGGGGCGGGCGACATAGACGTCATCGACATAGATGCCGACCGACGAATCGGACAACGAGTTCGGGCTGTTCTGGGCTTGGCCGCGAATCGCCAAATAGACGATCGACGATGGCCCGGTGCCGCCGGTGCTGATGGTCAGGCTGGGCGCGGTGCGGGCAAGGTCGGTCACTTCAAGCACTTGTCTGGAAGCCAGCGTGGCATTGTTGAGAGCGGTAACGGCAACCGGAACCGATTGCAGATTTTCCGAGCTTTTCCGCGCCGTGACGGTGATTTCGGCAATGCCGCCATTGTCAGCAGCGGCTGCTTTGGCTGGTGCCGCTTGGGCAAAAGCTGGCGCGCTGGCCAGCAGCCCCAGCGACAGAACTGTGGTGGCGAGCAAAGCGTTGCGATTACGAAGAATGTTCATTCAGTTACCTCCCGTTTAACATGAAACCATGCAAATTGACTTTGCCATGGCAGTTTCAGCACAGATAATTGCCGCGTTTCTGCACGGGTTTTCTGCTTGAGGGTCAAATGGCCCTGTGCCCTACCCCTTCACACCTATCTATAGGCAGGGTTGTCATTTAGCGAAAACATCGCGGTATTTTTCAATAAACATTTGATTTTATGTTACATAAACCCACATAACATCTTTTATCAGGCCTATCGGCCCCGCAGCTTGATCGTTGCCCCTGTCGCAAACATGTTGCACTGTGGCCCACTTACCTCACCTTATCGGCAACTGCCCTTATTCTCGGCAGCGGATGACGTCTGACAGCTTGCATGCCTATCCTCTGGCAGATATTCACCAACCCGCCAGTCGCATATAGGGTCAGCGATCAAGGCGGCGCAATCTCCAGCTGCCTCCTCCAGAAAGTCCAACCCCAGCTATGACCACCCGCCATCTTGTTGATCCCGATCTGCTGGCATTATGCGACAGTTTTCCGCCGATGAGCTTGTCGAACGCGGTGCTGCCAGCGATTCGTGCCGGAATGATGGCGATGTTGGCCACGCAACCGCTTGCCGAACTGCCGGTGGAACGCAGCGAAATCCACATTGCTTCGGGCGATGGTGATCGGACGATCCGCTGTTTGGCGATCAAGCCGCATCAGATGCAGGCCAATGCTCCAGCTATATTACATTTTCATGGCGGCGGGCATGTGCTTGGCGCGCCGGAAATGAGCCTGCCACAGATTATGCAGTGGGCGGCAGAGCTGGATTGTTATGTGCTGTCGGTGGATTATCGGCTGGCACCCGAGACCCCCTTTCCTGGCCCGATGGAAGATGGCTATGCCGCTCTGCGCTGGTTGCATGACCGCGCCGCAGAATTGGGGATTGATGCCCATCGTATTGCCGTCAGCGGCGAAAGCGCAGGCGGAGCGATGGCGGCCTGTTTGGCGCTGATGGCGCGTGATCGCGGCGAATTTGCCATTGCCTTTCAACATTTGGAAATGCCCCGATTGGATGACCGGCTGCCAAATCCGCCCAACCCCTTTACCGGCGAATTTGTCTGGCGGACCGAAAATAGCATTTTTTGCCGTGCGGCCTATTTGGCGGATAATGCGACATCGCCTTATGGATCGGCGATGCGGGCGGATGATTTGAGCGGCTTACCTCCCGCCTATATTATGGTCGGCGCGCTGGATTTGTTTGTCGATGAATGTCTTGCCTATACGGCGCGGCTGATAAGGGCGGGCGTGGCGGCAGAGTTGATCGTCTATGCGGGCTGTTTTCACGGCTTTCGCATCGCCAAGGATGCGCCGGTTACATTGCGGGCCAATCAGGATAGCCTGAACGCGCTGCGCCGGGCTTTTGCGCAATGAGCGCCACGATGGCTGCCATTCTGAATGCCGAAAAATTGCTGGCCTATGCGATCCCACCCGCCCGCGATGATTATGATCCGCGTGATGCCATTCTCTATGCGCTGGGTGTGGGTGCGGGATTAAGTGCCGAGATTGATGAGACCACGCTGCTGTATGAACGCCATTTGCAAGTGCTGCCAACCATGGCGCTGGTGCTGGGCACGCCGGGGTTTTGGCCGATGGCCCCGCAAACGGGCTTGGATTGGCTGAACATTTTGCATGGCGAACAGCGGCTGAAATTATATGCGCCGCTTGATCCATCTGGCACGGTGATCGGCGAGACGGTGGTTACGGATTTGGCGGACAAAGGCCTGGGCAATGCGGCACTGATCCGCGCAGTGAAACAGCTGAAAACGCCCGGCGGGACCTTGCTGGCCGAGGCCAGTGAGGTTTGGGTGGTGCGCGGCGCGGGCGGGTTTGGCGGTCAGCGCGATCTGCCCAGCGACGCCCTGCCCGCTGTCCCGCCGCGCGATCCTGATTTTGAAATTGCCTTGCCGACATCGCCGGTGCAGGCGGCGGTTTATCGGCTGTCGGGTGACCGCAATCCGCTGCATATTGATCCTGACACGGCCCGCAGTGCCGGTTTTGACCGACCGATTTTGCATGGGTTATCGACGATGGGGCTGGTGGCGCGGGCGCTGATCCATGCCTGTTGTGGGGGGGATACGCAGCGGTTGTGCGAGATCGGTCTGCGCTTTGTCGCACCGGCCTATCCGGGCGACACCATCCGCACGCTGATCTGGCAAGAGGGCAGCAAACTGCATTTCCGCGCCGATGCGGTGGAACGCGGGGTGCGGGTGATTGATAATGGGTTGGCTGGAATAGCCGATCAATCCTCCTTTTGATCCACCGGCGTCATATTTTTCATAAAGGCGTAAAAATCGGGGCCAAGTTCGGGCAATTCCATCCCCAGCCGTTCAGCCAGATAGAGCGTCATAAAATTGGCGTTGAGCGATTGGTTGCTGGGCGGGATATTGCCAATGCCCACCTGCCGGTCAAATGCGCCCACCGCGACCAACGCCATGCGCAAGGCGACGACGACATCATAATAATCCAGATGCTGCGCCTTACGGCCGGTTGCCGCCTGCCAGATGGCGATGGACGCATCGCGTGTGGGCAGACCAGCCAAACGGGGCACGCCAAACCGGCGGCTGAACAGATCATCGAAATAGAGCCACCACGCCAGATCAAGTTCGGACGGCCCCATCGCCGCCAGTTCCCAATCGATCAATCCGCTGACACTGCCATCGGCGCGGAACATGACATTCGACGGTGTGCTGTCGCCCCACAGCACGTTCACCTCGGTATTGTGCGGCTGATGTGCGCGGATGTAAACCATGGCAGCATCCACATAGGGCATCACCCGATCTTTGCGGCAACCGTGATACCAAGCCTCCAAATGGCCAAGATATTGGTCCAGACCCGGCTGGCCCCATTCGCTGCGCGCCAGAAAGGCAAAGCCATCGCGTTGCCAGTCAATTTTGCTTAATTGCGCAAAGGCTTCGATAGCGTTTTGCCATGTGGTGCCGCGCATGGCGGGGGTCATATCGGCCAGCCAACCGGTGGAATTGTAATTGGGGTTCTGCGTCGCCGATTGGCCATCGACCCGGCCCATAATCAGAAACGGATTACCCAGCACGGTGGGATCAAGCTCCATACCGATCCAATCGGGCACGGGCGCCAGTTTCAACCAGTCAAGCGCCGCCATCATCTGGCCTTGCAATTCTAAGCTGGAGCCAAGGACGACTTCGAGATCACTGGGTTGGCGGCGAACCACCAACGTGCGCGACTCTGCCCCCCTATCCGTATCATAATCGACATTGACGAAGAAGATTTCGGCTGAAAAACCCGACCCCAACGATACTTCCAACGGGCGCAAACGGACATTGCGCCAGCCCGCAACATGCCCCTCTAACCAATCGCGCAAACGGATCTGCACCTCTTCAGCGGTTAGCGCCATGTCAGAACCCCTTTGCCGCCAAGGCGCGTTTGAGTTCGGTGGTTAGCGGCCCCATATCCTTTGGCCCCGCACCATGCAGCAGGATTTCATCGGCGCCTGCATCAAGATAGGCCATCAGCTGATCGGCACAATGAGCCGCCGTGCCAACTGCGGCACCTTCATCAATCCATTGCTGGGGCAGCAATTCGCCGACATCGACCAGTTCTTGGCGGGTATAGGCTTGATCGGCGGGCTTGCCATTCAGACTGGCGATTTTCGGATGGGCGCGGATTTGGTCAAGCACCGATTTATCCCATTCGTTGATTTCAACGATCAGATCGCCAAAACCGGGCAATTCGAAATAGGTAATAGCGCGGCCACGCACCACGGCGTCTTCTTCGGGTTTGGGCAGGTCGGGCGCAACGATGATATTGTGATAAATCCGCACCGACATGGGATCGCGTCCAGCCTTTTCGGCGGCATCGCGGACAATTTTGGTGCTATTGGTCACGCCCGTGGGTGAGACGAACGGATGCAGCAGGACACCATCGCAATGCTGGCCGGCAAATTCCAAACTCTTTGGCCCAATCGCGGTGAAGATGATCGGCGGCTTGGGGCCTTGGTGAAAATCGGTCAGTTTCAGCGAGGGAAAATTGCCCAAGAGACCCTCATATTTAACTTCTTTGCCATCCCACAGATCGCGGAAAATGTCGATATAATCGGCCAGCCGTTCCATGGTGATGGCCGGTGCGCCCATCATTTTCATATAGGCCGGAACAGCACGGGCAAACATCACGCTGAACCTATTGTCGCTCATCGCTTGCATCATATTGGCGATGCTGGCGGTGACCAAAGGATGCCGCATGGTGGCGTAAAATGTGCCATTGATGCGGATGCGCGAGGTGGCCTCGCTAACCGCGCCCGCGAGCACGGCGGGTTCTTTCAGTGCGAATCTCTCGGAAATCCACACCGCGCCCAACCCGATGCGTTCGGCCTCCAAAGCTTCTTCGATGCCCCGACGCGGATCATCGACCCGACCGGGCAGGATATAGGTGCCAAATTTGTCAAACAGCGCCTGTGCGCCGGGGGTTTGCATCATGTTTGTTGTCCTCTCGCGGTCATCGCGATTTTCACCATAGTCTAAGCCCGCCGTCCACAATCAACCTGTCCGAAGGCAGGGTGCCAAGCGATGTTGGCGCTGGCAGATGCATGATCGAGGAGAATGCCATGGACGCGTTGAACCAATTGCTGGCTATCGAGGATATTCGCAGCCTTAAGGCGCGCTATTGCCGTTGCCTTGATACCAAAGATTGGGTGGGTTTCGCCGCGCTGTTCACCGATGATGCGCTGATGGATGTGCGCGAGGATACCGGCAATCCGCCGATAAGCGGGATTGACGCGATTGTGGCGCAGGTGCGCTTTGCCGTGGATTTTGCCGCCACCAGCCATCAGGTGCATACCCCCGAAATTACACGGGAGGAGCCGGATGCCGCAACCGGCGTCTGGGCGATGCAGGATCGGGTGGTGTGGCAGGCAGGCAAATCGCCGATTCCCGGCGTGGCCTCGATCACCGGCTATGGACAATATCACGAAAGCTATCTGCGGCAGGACGGCATATGGAGGATTGCCGCCCTGCGCCTGTCGCGCTTTCACGTGGATATGCATGCGGGTTGAGCATGATGAAATTCAAAAAAAATCTTAAAAAAAACTTCGTCATTCCCGCGAAGGCGGGAATCCATCTCCAACTGGCAGAGTTAAGAAGAATTCTTCATTTTTAGCGATAGTTCTGGAGATGGATTCCCGCCTTCGCGGGAATGACGAGATAATAAAATTGGGTGTGAATTTCATCAGGCCTTAAACGATCAATCCCACTGCAATTCTAGCTGGGGGACGAAGGTGATGTTGCCGACAAAATAACCCACTTCAAAGCCATCCTTCAGACGGAATTGCGGGATGGCGTTCAGAAATTCCTCCAAAGCCACCTGCATTTCCAGCCGCGCCAGATGCATCCCCAGACATTTGTGGATGCCGCCGCCCAATGCCACATGCGCCGCTTTGCGATCAAAGCGCACCTCTGCTGGATTGTCATGCAATTTCGGGTCTTGATTGACCACCGGCGTGCAGACCGAGACATATTCACCCGGCATAATTTTTTGCCCGTGGATTTCAAGTTCGCGCACCGCAATGCGAAAGGCCGTAACCGGGCCATAGATGCGCAAAAATTCCTCCACCGCCAACACCATGCGTTCGGGATGATCCCGCAGTTCCTGCTGCTGGGCGGGATAGCGCGCCAGATGGGTGAAAATATTACCGAGCATCGTGGTGACCGTATCCAGCCCGCCAAGGAACAGGTTAAAACAATGACCCAGCACCTCCTCATCGTTCCATTTGCGGCCATCTTCGGCCTCCAGATCGAACAGCTTGGTGACATAATCGTCAAGCGGGGTCTGGCGGCGCAGGGCAATTTCTGCCTTCAGATAATTAACCGCGCTGGTCACGCCATTGCTGCGTTCCTCCCAATCATTCGAATGGAGCATCGCTTTTTCCCAAGCGAGGAATTCCATCATCCGGTCTTGGGGCAGACCGAGCAGATCGAGCACGATAAAAATCGGATAGCGTTCGGAAAATTCATTGATGAAATCGCAAGCCTTGCGGTCTTTGAACTTGTCGATCAGATCATTCGCACGGCGGCGCAGATCGTCCTTCATC
>JBEAOQ010000213.1:0-8209 GCA_041164845.1 Pseudomonadota bacterium
CGGCGGCGACCACGGGGCGGGCGCAGGCCATAGCTTCGAGGGTAACATTGCCGAAGGTTTCGGTGACGGAAGGATTGAACAACACATCCATAGATGCGACGGCGCGGCCCAGATCGGCTCCGCCCTGAAATCCGGCAAACACCGCTTGGGGCAGGCGGGCTTCGAACCAGCCCCGCGCTGGGCCTTCGCCGATAATCAGCACGCGGTGCGGGATTTGGCGTTGGTTTAGCTCGTCGATGGTGTCGGCGAAAACATCTAAGCCCTTTTCCATGACCAAACGGCCTAGGAAACCGATCACGACCTCGTCATCACCAATGCCGAAACTCTGCCGCCAAGCCATATCGCGGCGATTGGGATTGAAAATGGTGCGATCAACCCCGCGTGACCACAGCGAAATGTCGTAATTCATCCGCTCCTCGCGCAAGACCTGCGCCATGCTTTCCGATGGGGCGACCAGCGCATCACAGCGGCGATAGAAACGGCGGAGCATCGCGGTCAATATGGGTTCGACCCAAGCCATATTATAATAACGCGGATAGGTATCAAAACGGGTGTGCACCGAGCCAAGGATTGGCAGATTGCGGCGGCGCGCCCATGTCACCGCCCGATGCGCAGAAGGGTCAGGCGAGGAGACATGGACAATATTGGGGGCAAAACCGGCCAAATCGCGGCGGATGCGGGGGCTTAGGCGATAAGGCACGCGATATTCGCCGCGTCCGGGCACGGCAAAACTGGGCAAGGAGACAAGATCGCCGGTGGGCGCAAAGGCCGGGTTTTCGACGGTGGGTGAATAGATCCGCACCGCTGCACCTTGCGCCAGCAGAAAACCGGCCAGCCGATTAAGCGCCTGATTGGCGCCATCGCGGACGTAATTGTAATTGCCGCTGAACAGGGCGATGCGCAGATTTTGGAGGTCGGGAAGGGGGGAATTGGCAGTCATGTGGTTTATATAGGCGGAAGTTTGGGTTTTGGCGAGATGTGCAGAGATATTGAATAGGGCAAATGTGAAGGGAAGATAGGGGTCCGCGCAGAGGCGCAGAGACGCAGAGAGATTGCGTTAAGCCGCAGGCCTACTTGATAGAAGGAAATATGCTTTTTGAAGTTCAAGTTTGGTTTTACCCCACGGCACTCTACCTCTGCGCCACTGCGCCTCTGCGTGAACCCCTGTCTTCACACCATCTGGCGAAATGTGGTAAAGGGCTTTGCCTTTTGGGCTGGTGCATGTAGATTCACAGTAACTTATTAAGGGAAATGTTTGTGCGGTTGGAAATTTGGCATAATATCATGTGGTCAGCCTATAAGGCCTCGGTTTTTTCCCAATTGGCGCGCCAAGCCGAGGCGGCCCAAGTCGAATTGTGTATTTATCAGATTGCCGAGACGGAAAATGACCGCAAAGGACTGGCGGATGTCAATCTGTCCTTGCATCAATATCCGCTGCATAATCTATTTAAGGGAAGCTATTCTGCGGTTCCCAAGATGAAATTATATTGGCAATTGGCCAAGCGCACCGCGACGACCAAAGCCGATTTGACCATTTTGGCCGGATTTGAACGGCCCGAATTTTGGATGCAGGCGTTGATTTTGCTGTTGCGGCGCAAGAAACGGGCGGTTTTTTGCGATTCGACAGGTTATGATAATCCGCAAATTTGGTATAAGGCCTTGGCCAAGCGGGTGTTTTTTTGGATGTGCCCCTATGCGTTTTGTTATGGCGAGCGGGCCAAGCAATATGTGATGTCGTTCGGGGTGGCGGCGGATCGTGCTCTGGGCCGGTGTCAGGCGGCTTGGTTGCCTGCGTCCTATGATGTGACGCAAATTCCATTACGGCGCACGGCGGCGGCGCCCGCTGCGGATCATCCGGTGTTTTTATATGTTGGGCGATTGTCGCCGGAAAAACGGTTGGATACGCTGATCCAGGCATTTGCTCAGGTTCTGCCACAGAAGCCAGCGGCGACATTGCGGATTATCGGAACTGGGCGGCAAGAGGCAGAATTGAAAGCCTTGGCGGCGACGCTGGGATGCGCGGAAAAGGTCGAATTTACTGGCGGGAAATCGGGTGAGGAATTATACGCCTGTTATCTGGGCGCGACAGTGTTGGTTCTGCCCAGCTGGAGCGAGCCTTGGGGATTGGTGGTCAATGAGGCGCTGCATTTGGGCTGTCCGGTGATCGTTTCGGATCGCTGTGGCTGCGTCCCCGAATTGGCGACAAATCCGGCCTGTGGGATGCATTTTTCATGCGGTGATGCCGATGAATTGGCGGATAAAATGGCACAAGCTCTGATGGTTTTTGCCGATCATGCCAAGGTGACTGAGGCCTGTTTGCAGCAAATTGCGCCGTTTAGTCCGGATAATGCGGCGGCGTCGATTCTGAAGGGTGCGCAAGGGATAGTTAAAGGGTAATTATTCCAGACGTTCGCGCTGAAAACCATGCATTCCATGCCAATATTGCAGCGCGATCACCGCGCCTTTGCAGGGTTGCAGCAGCGCCAGCATAAAGATCATGGACAGCGCGATCATCGTTGTGGCCAGCTGGCCGATGGTGAGCTGGGCAGTGTTTATCAGGATGGCAACAAACGGCACCAGCAGATGGCCGGTGAGCAGGATGGACAAATAGGCGGGGAAATCATCGGCGCGCTGGTGAGTCCAATCTTGGTGGCACGCGGCACAGCGGTCGATGGGTTTGAGAAATTTTGGAAAGAAATGTGATGCGGCGCAGCGCGGACATTTGCCAGTGACGCCGCGCCGGATGGCGGTCCACACAGTTGCGGGCAGGGGGATGGTTTGCGGGGTATTGGGCATGGGGTGGTGTTAGGCGAGATGAGGGGGAGAGACAAGGGAATAGCCCCTCTGTCAGTAAGGCAATCGGATGTGGGTTTTATAAGGGGTTCACGCGGAGACGCTGGGGAAAAAGCGAGGCGCGGAGGTGTTGTGAGCTGTTGAGAATGACTTTTCCCGCATCGAAAATTCAACAATTTTTATGTTATTTTCCAATGATTTTTTCGTCGCTGCCAATGCTTCCTTTGTGTCTTCGTGGCTTTGTGTGATAATTCCTACTTCTTGAGCCGCTGATAGTGTTGACCCCTCCGTCAGCCCTGCGGGCTGCCACCTCCCCATTTGGCGGCGCAAAATGGGGAGGAACTTTCGAGGACTTTGGCCCATTTGGCGGCGCAAAATGGGGAGGAACTTTCGAGGAATTTGGCCCATCGGGCTGCGTAAAATGGGGAGGGATTGATTCCGCCCGACATAATCCACACACCAAAAGGCCCGGTGGTCGGGGGAACCACCGGGCCACACCTGAACAGGTCAGGTGGGTTATTTAGCCGAGACGGAGGAGGATCGTCCCGGCTAAGGAGTTAGCTTACTTCAACAAGGACAACACCCCTTGCTGGCTCTGGTTGGCTTGTGAAATCATCGCGGTCGAGGCTTGGTTGAGAATTTGCGCCTTGGCCATCGCGGTGGATTCCGACGAATAATCAGTGTCTTCGATCCGTGAGCGGGCATCCGACAAATTGGTGACATTGCTGGTCAGATTGTTGACCACCGATTCCAGACGGTTTTGCCCTGCACCCAGTGCCGACCGGGCGCTGGAGATCGAGTCCAATTCGGTATCCACCGTTGACAACAAACCATTGGCTGCCGTCGCGGTGGACACGTCATAGGACCCTGCCGCACCGCCGCTGGCAGCCAGCGTCGTCAAATCGGCCATGGTCAAATCCACAACATCGCTGGCATTGGCGCCGGTTTGCACCGTTACCGCTGGCGTGCTGCCGTCAAACAGATTCACACCGTTGAATTTGCTGTTGGTAATCACCTGATCCATCTGGGCGGTCAGCTCGTCAACTTCAGTCTGCATATAAGCGCGGTCAGTGGCGTCCTGATAGGTGCCCGATGCCGATTGGGTGGCCAATTCGCGGACCCGTTGCAGCATGTTGGTCACTTCTCCCAAAGCGCCTTCTGCGGTTTGCGCCAGTGAAATCCCGTCATTCGAATTGCGGATGCCTTGGCTCATGCCGCGAACCTGTGCGGTCATGCTGGTCGAAATCGCCATGCCGGCGGCATCGTCTTTGGCGCTGTTGATACGCTTGCCGGTGGAGAGACGCTCCATCGACACGCTCAACATTTTGTTGGCCATGTTCGAAGCATTGGCTGCCTTGATCGCGCTGATGTTGGTGTTGATAACAGTCATAAATAACTCCCGATGATAAACCCGAAACGCCAGCCTGTCCGGACCATCCGTGGCTGGCTGCCACCCCAAAGAGCGACGGGCGGCGCAGAAATTTAAGGGGGAATTTAACGGCGGGGGGCAAATCCCGATTTTTTCCGGCCCCACGCGCGCACACGGGATCATCTATCCCCTTCTGGCAAAAAATATCGCAATTTACGGGTTTTTCCGGGGGCTTAAATTACCGGCTCCTTTGCCGTTGCACCCGCAAAACAGTTTCCAAGGATGGTTAATCCCAAGGAAACGAAAAAAATGCGCCTGCTAGACTATTCGCCAGACATCGCCCGCCGCCACGCCCCGCTGATTCAGCGCGCAGCTGGCATCGCGCAGGCTTTTGGCGGAACGGACTCGATCGCTTTGGTTGATGCAGACACCAAATCAACCGCCAGCGCCAAACGCGATTGCATCAGCCTAGCCTGCAAGCCCGTGCCATCTTTGCGGCGCGACGGCGCGCATCGCTTTGCCATCAGCTACCGCGATGCCACCAGCGAATCGGCTTTGGCCGCGCTGATCGCCTGTGCCGCTTTGCCGCAATCGCCCATCGCCGCTGATCCGGAATCGCTCTCGGTTCTTGCGCTTGCCGAACGCTTGGCCATCAGCGAAATTCCGGTGATGATCGGCGGGCCTACCGGTACCGGCAAAGAGGTGCTGTCGCGCTTTATCCACCACCACAGCCCGCGCAGCAAGGGGCCGTTTATCGCGGTCAATTGCGCGGCCATGCCGGAAACCATGCTCGAAGCCTTGCTGTTCGGCCATGCCAAGGGGGCCTTTACCGGCGCGACCCAATCCAACGAAGGCTTTTTCCGCGCCGCAGATGGCGGCACTTTGTTGCTGGATGAAATCGCCGAAATGCCGGTATCGCTGCAAGCCAAATTGCTCCGCGCCCTGCAAGAAAGCGAAGTTGTCCCGATTGGCTCGACCCAAGCGATCAAGATTGATGTCCGAATTATCGCCGCCGCCAACCGCGATCTGGCGACCGAAGTGGCCGAAGGCCGCTTTCGCGCCGATCTCTATTACCGGCTGAATGTTTTTCCGCTCACCCTTCGCCCGTTGCGCGAACGTGCCGATGACATCGCGCCATTGGCCTTTGCCATGCTGCTGCGCCACACGCCACAAGCGCAAATCATCCCATGGATTTCCGAGGACGCAGTTGTCATGCTGCGCCAGCACGGCTGGGCGGGCAATGTCCGCGAATTGGAAAATGTCATGCGCCGCGCCCTGTTGCTGGCGGGTGGTGCGGGGGAAATCGCCCCTGACCACATTCATTTTGACCGGCCAGCGCGGTTGATTGAAGCCCCACAATCCATCGTCAACCCACCGGAACCGCCGCGCAAGCTGGCCAATATCGTCCAAAATTCCGAGGCCGAAGCAATTTTGGCGACATTGGAATCTTGCGGTGGAAATCGCCTCAAAGCCGCCAGCTTACTGGGCATTTCCGAACGCACCTTGCGCTATCGGCTTGCCGCCTTCCGCGAGGCCGGGATCACTTTGCCGCGCAGCAGTGCTGGTGAACCGATCCGCGCTTATGCCACAGGTGCAAGATGAGCGGCATCAGCGGCATTGGCACAAGCAGTATCGGCACAGGTGCCAGCGGCATCCGCGACATTATCGCGCTGCGCCAGCAGATCATTGATAAATCCGCCCTGCTTCAGCAAATACACGCTGGCACCCCCGCCACAGATAAACCCACCGCCGATCCGGCAGGTGGCTTTTCCGGCGCGCTGAAATCCGCATTGGACAAAGTCAACACCAGCCAAACCCGCGCCGAAGACCTCAGCGCCTCCTATGAGCGCGGCGAAACCACCGACATCGCGCAGGTCATGCTGGCCCGCCAAGAAGCCAGCGTCGGCTTTGAAGCGACGCTACAGGTTCGCAACAAATTGCTGTCGGCCTATCAAGACATCATGCGGATGGGGGTCTGATAGATGGCCGAATCCTCTGCCCAAACGCTGCCGCAAATATTTGATAATGCGCCCATTGGATCCGCGCTTAGCCCGCAGTCTATCCTGACTCCGCTGACCAATCCCAACGGCGGGCCGATTCTGACCCGGATGATCCATTTCACCGCCCAACCGCCGGTTAAACGCGCTTTGCCGTGGTTTATTGGCGTGGCCGGGCTGGGGGCCGCCGCGCTAACTTGGGCCAGCCTGTCGCCCGCGCCGCAACGTATTCTGTATGCCCAGCTGGATGACAGCGAACGCGCATCGGTGGTCACCGCGCTGGAAAAAGCCGCGATCACCTATCACATCGACAACAACACCGGCACCCTGACTGTCGGCGAAAATGATCTGTATAAGGCACGGATGCTGGTAGCGCAGGATGGGGCTTTGGCCACGCCCGACACCGGCGGTGCCGCGCTGAATACCCTGCCGATGGGGGCCAGCCGCATGCTGGAAGGCGAACATATGCGCAGCCAGCGCGAGCATGAATTGATGCTGACGATCAAGGAAATCGACGGGGTGGAATCGGTGCGGGTGCATCTGGCCGAGGGTGAAAAATCGGTGTTCATCCGCGATAATCTGGCCCCTACCGCTTCGGTCATGCTGCGTTTGGGCAGCCATCGCCAGCTGTCCCAAGCCCAAGTTACTGCCATCGTCAATCTGGTGGCCGGTTCGGTTCCGGGCCTTTCCCCCGATGCGGTGCGGGTGGTCGATCAACATGGGCGGCTGTTGACCGACAAAGCCAATGGCGCGGATGACCGCGTGGAAATTCAGGCCCGTCTCGAAGACAAGATGCGCAATCAGCTGTCTGCCCTGCTGACCCCGATGCTGGGTGAGGGCAATTTTTCCAGCGAGGTTCAAGCCGAATTGGATATGAGCCAGCTGACATCGGCCCGCGAAAGCTATGACAAACAGGGCGTTTTGCGCAGCGAAACCCAAGCCCAATCGCAAAATGCCGCCAGCCCGCCAGCGATTGGCGTGCCCGGCGCTTTGTCGAATACCCCACCGCCAAACCCCACCCCCGCCGCAGGAGCGCCACAGGGGACAACCGGCACGGCGACTGGCACCGGCGCAGTCAACGGCGAAAGCAGCGCCACCCGCAGTTATGAGCTGGGCCGCGAAGTGGCGGTATCCAACCAAGGGCCAGGCAAAATCAAACGCTTGTCAGTGGCCGTCGCCCTGTCCGCCGCCGCGATGAAAAAATTCAAACAAAGCGACATCGACCAGATCAAACAGCTTATCAGCGCCACCGTCGGCGCCGATCCTGCGCGCGGCGATCAAGTCGCGGTGATGGTTCGCAGCTTTGATGCCGAACCGGCCACCCCGCTGCCCTTTTACGAAACCAGCTGGTTTGCCATGGCGGTTCGCACCGGCGCGGCGTTGATTGGCGTGATGCTTGTCCTGCTGTTGGGCGTCCGTCCGATCATCAAAGCGATCAAAGGCGATGACACCAAAGCCGCGATTACCGCCAAAAAAGACGCGGAAAAGGGCGCAAATAGTGGTGAAATAGCCCAAGGCGAGCACCACATAGTCGATAGTGATGGCCACCCCATCGCCGCATCATCTGGCGCGTTGCCGTCGCCCGGTGGCGCGGCATTGCTGGATATTGCCGACATCACCGATCCGCAAACCGGCGCGATCAACGCCGAAAAACTGGGCCGCCACGTCAATTTGGCGCAAAAAATTGTCGAAGACAAACCCAATGAAGCGGTCTTGGCCCTGCGCCAAATGCTGCAATCAACCCAAGAGGACGCCGCCGTATGAGCGCGATGGACACAATAGACGCCGAAGCGGCAATACCGATCAGCAACGCCGATGCCGCAGCTGTGATGATAATGTTGATGGGCGATACACAGGCGGCAAAACTGCTGTCGGCGCTTGATCCCGATGAAATCCGTTTGCTGGGTGAAAAAATGGTCGCGCTGGGCGAAATTGGCCCCCATGCCATTGTCCAAGCGATTGCAGGTTTTGTTGGCCGCGCCGAAAAGCTGGGTTTTCAACCGCAAGACCGCATTGGCCAAGTGCGCGGTATGATGAACAAGGCGTTGGG
>JBEAOQ010000214.1:0-5018 GCA_041164845.1 Pseudomonadota bacterium
GCTTCCTGCGCCACGCTGAAAAAGCCGCCAAGGAACACCGCCTAGATACCCGCGCCATCCTTGCCGAACTCGGCAAACGCAAGATGGTCGGTGGCCAAGAAGACATGATCGTCGATGTCGCACTCGATTTGGTTAAACAGAAGGAATCCGTCGGCGGCTAGGGTGTGTTGAGATTCACCCGTCATCCCCTCATTTCGTCATTCCCGCGAAGGCGGGGAGTCGAAGAGCGGGGGTGATGAACTATTTGAATTTAAATATATTTATTTTGAATCTCAACACGCCATAGCGCATCGTGCCAACAACCGATTCCCGCCCCGTTTGGCAAAGAGGCAGGCCATATCAACAAACTATTTTATACGCGTGCGGGATAGCGCAATCGCCCCATAAACCGGGCGGGGCTGAAGAGCATATCCCCGCCGCTTAAAAATTTGGCCTTTGCCTTCTCAAACTGCATCACGCCGTCAATTCGCCGGTCTAAAAAGGCCAAGCTGTCGGTCTTGCCTTCGCTGCTATCATCCACCCACACCGCCAAAGTCGCGGTGTAAATCCCCGCCAACAGCGTGCGTTTGGTATAATGGTTATAATCTGCGGCAGTATCGCCCGCCAGCCGCCACATCGCATCGGCGCTGGCCCAGCCCAACCGCAGTGACGCCGCCAGATTGCGCGGCATCGCCATCACCGCTTGCGCCCGCCGCAGGGCTTCCTCGCGGCCAGCAATAGCCTCCAGCCGAAACCGCACCAAATCGCCCATCCGCACCCGCACCTTGCGCTGGGCCAACAATTCCATCGGCAAAGCATGGGCCATTCGCCCATCTATATCGGCAATCCACGCGGCAATCATCGCCATTGGCCCGTCTTTGAACGCCAATTGCGCGACATCGCGGTTGACCCCATGCGCATCCGCCGCCGCCTCGACCGCTGTCCGGCTCCAGCCATCAAACACCGCCGCATCGGCAATGGTCGGTGCCAGCGCCACGCGCAATTCTGCCAGCGAGAGATCGGCCATATTCATCGCTTACAGCTTGGGTCCATAAGAACCCGCGCCGCCGCTGGTGATTTTTTTAGCATTGGTTTCAATCTCGCTGACGAGCTGGCTGTTTTTGCCATCTATTAGCGCATAATCGCGGGCAGTGCGGCCCGAATTGTCACTGCGGTCGGGGTTGGCTCCCGCCTTCAGCAAAATCCGCATCATTTGAATATCGCGGCGATGCACGGCGGCAATCAGCGGGGTTTCGCCGATCGAGCTGGGTTCATCAATCCGCGCCCCATTGGCAATCAGCAACGTCACGCCATCGGTCATCCCCATATTGGCAGCCAATACCAACGGGGTCTGCCCCTTGCCATCGCGCATATTGGCATCGGCTCCGCGCCCCAGCAAAAACCCCATCCACAGCACATCGCGGCGGGCGGTGACAATATGCAGCGGGGTTTCGCCGCTGGTTACGTCGCGGGTGTTGACGATGGTGGTGCTTTGATCGAGCGCGGTGGTAACAGCGGCACCGTCCTTTTTGCGCACAGCCTCAAGGAATTGATAGCTTTTGGAAAATTGGGCATGGGCGGGGCTGGATAACAGCATAACACTGGCCACCATACCCCATAATATATACGAAAACCGGCCTTTACTCACGCCACTTCCTCCTGCTTACCATTTCCAAAGAATCAGCCATAGCTGCTAATCCCAGCTTGCCTATTGCGCCTTAGCAGAGCATGAACCAGCGCGCTATGATGAAGCCACTTGCCCTTATCCTTTCCGCAATCGCGTCGCTGGCGCTGGGCGGTTGCGACCCCGTCACCAGCCCGCCCGCCGGTGATCCCCCTTTGGCAGGGGCGAAAATTGGCGGGCCATTCACCCTGTCCGATAAGCATGGCAAGATGGTGCATTGGGATCAATTCAAGGGCCAATACCGCATTGTCTATTTCGGCTATACATTTTGCCCCGATGCCTGTCCCACCGATGTCGGGGTCATCATGCGGGGGTATAATATATACGCCAAAAACCATCAATCACTGGCCGGACAAATCCAGCCTTTGTTTATCACCATTGATCCCGCCCGCGACATACCAGCGGTGGTCGGCGAATTTGCCGCTGCTTTTTCGCCGCGTCTGATGGGGTTGACCGGCACGCCGCAGCAAATTGCCGATGTCACCAAGAGTTTTGGCACCTATTACGCCAAGGGCAAGCAAAGTTCTGGCGGCTATCTGATGGACCACAGCCGCAATAGTTTTTTGATGGGGCGCGATGGTGAGCCGATTGCTTTGCTGCCGGTCGATCAGGGGCCACAGGCGGTCGCGGATGAGCTGGCGTATTGGGTAAGATAGGCGCAGGCGGGGAATTGACCGATAGGCCCTTCTGGACTCGCCCCTTGGCCGCGCTCAACCAAGGTGAATGGGAGGCTTTGTGCGATGGCTGCGGCAAATGCTGTCTGCACAAAGTAGAAGACGAAGACACGGGCGAATTTTACCAGACCAATGTCGCCTGCAAATTGCTCGATCTGAAAACAGCGCGCTGTATGGATTACAAAAACCGCCGCAGTTTTGTCCCCGATTGCGTGTCGCTAACCCCCAAATTGGCCAAGCGGATTGGCTGGTTGCCCGAAACTTGCGCCTATCGTTTGCGCGCGGAAAATAAGCCCCTGCCGGAATGGCATTATCTGATAAGCGGCGACCGGGATGCGGTGCATCGTGCGGGCGCATCCATACAGGGCAAGGCGATTTCAGAAGTGATTGCCGGGCCGCTGGAAAATCATATTATCTGGCCCGAGGGCATGATGCCGCTGGCGATGGATGATGAGCCATGATTGACTTGCCCATGATTGACTGGATTCGCCGCAAACCAGCCGAAATACCCACATTGGAATTGGGGCAAGCCCAGCTGCCCGTGGTGATTAAACGGCTGAAACAGGCGCGCCGTCTGACCTTGCGCTTATCGCCCGCTGGCGATGAAGTGCGGGTGTCGATGCCGATCTGGGGCCAAACTGCCGATGCTTTGCAATTTGCCATAAGCCGCAAAGATTGGCTGGCGACCCAATTGCATAATCGTCCCGCCAAACAGCTGATTGCATCGGGCAGCATCATCCCATTTTGCGGGTTAAATCTGGCGGTGGAATGGCGCAGCAGTCACCCCCGTCGCCCAATCATCGCCAGTGACGCCATCCGCATTGGCGGGCCAGAGCAAGGCATCGAAAACCGCCTTCGCCGCTGGCTGATGGCCGAGGCCCGCACGGTTTTCGCGGCGGATTTGGCACATTATTGTGCGCTAGCGGGTCAAAGCCTGCCCCGATTGATCCTGTCCAGCCCGCAACGCCGCTGGGGCAGCTGTTCAGGCAAAGGCGAGATCAGGCTAAATTGGCGCTTGATTATGGCCCCGCCAGCGGTGCGCCGTTCGGTGGTGGCGCATGAGGTGGCGCATTTGCTGCATTTCGATCATTCGCCCGCCTTTTATGCCGCGTTGGACGGCCTGTTTGAAGGCGATATGGCCGGTGCTAATCACTGGCTGAAACAGCAAGGCCGCAGCCTTTATGCGCCCTTTGGTTGAGTTTATCGGCTACATCCGCTAAACACCCTTATGTCGATTTGGAAATCTGCCAACCCCACCGGAGCCATCGCCGATTTTATGGTGGTTTATCGCCAAGCAGGGCCGCGCCGTTGGCGGATCATGTTGCTGGCCATTGCCGCCACTTGCAGCATATTTTCGCTGATCGCCTTTGAAGAATATTACATTGATCCGCGCCCGCCCGAAATCATCTATATCAACAGCTGGCGCGCCGACCGCAGCGATACCGAAATCCGCGCCAGCAACCGCGCCCATCAGCACCACAAAGAGGCTTTGGCCAAGTTACAAGCCGAACATGACGCAAAAGTGAAGGCGATGTATAAAGCGGTGGGCCGGGCATCGGGGATGGATGTTGATAAGATTGAGCGCGAGGCACAAGCGGCGGAGGCCGCCGAACAGGCCGAAAAAGCCAAAAAATTGGCCACACCAATCGCAACACCAACCGCCCCTGCAACGGCCCGATAATGGGCCAAGCCGAAGACCACCGTTTTCTGAATGCCGCCGCGCAATATGGGTTGCGGGGTCGTCCCCAATCGCGCCCCAATCCCGCTGTCGGGGCGGTCATCGTCGCCAATGGCGTGGTGGTCGGGCGCGGATTTACCCAGGCTGGTGGACGCCCCCATGCCGAAGCTGTGGCGCTGGCGCAGGCTGGCCCACAAGCGCAAGGGGGCACATTATATGTCACGCTGGAACCCTGTGCCCACACCAGCCCCCGTGGAGTTTCCTGCGCCGAATCCATCGCGACATCGGGGCTGGCGCGGGTGGTGATCGGCTGTATGGACCCCGATCCGCGCACCGCTGGCGCAGGGCTGGCGCGCATCCGCGATGCCGGTATTGCCGCTGAATTTTTGTCTTGCGCTGCCGCCCGTGCCAGCCTGATCGGCTATCTGACCATGCGCCAATTGGGCCGTCCCTATGTCACGCTGAAAATGGCCGTGTCGCTGGATGGTTGCATCGCCATGGCAGATGGCACCAGCCGCTGGATCACCGGCGATGTTGCCCGCGCCCATACCCATATGGTGCGGGCGATGAGCGAAGCCATTCTGGTCGGCGGCGGCACTATGCGCACCGATAATCCGCGCCTTGATGTGCGTTTGGCGGGGCTGGAGGGGCAAAGCCCGACGCCTTATGTGCTATCGCGCAGCCCTACACCCGCTGGCTGGCACAGTATTACCGCACCGAATGACATCCACGCCATGCGCGATGTGCAATATCTGTTGGTCGAAGGCGGAGCGCAAACCGCCGCTGCTTTTCTTGCCGCGAATTTGGTCGACCGGCTGTTGATTTACCGTGCGCCGATCATCATTGGCGGTGGTCTGCCCAGTATAGCCGATCTGGGGCTGAAAAATCTGGCCGATGCCCATGGAATCTGGCAACATACTGACCATCGCCCGCTTGGCCCTGACACATTAGACATATTTGAGAGAGTCCCATGTTCACCGGAATAATCACCGCCATCGGCACC
>JBEAOQ010000215.1:0-4962 GCA_041164845.1 Pseudomonadota bacterium
ACCATGCGGGAGCGATAGCGCGCATACAGAATGATCTGTTTGATCTTGGGGCCGATTTGGCGACGCCGGGCGTCGATTTTTCGCTGGGAGAATGGGTGCTGCGGATGGTGGCGGGGCAGACGGCGTGGTTGGAAACACAAATTGACGCTTTGAACGCCCATATTGCCCCGCTGAACAGTTTTATTTTGCCCGGCGGCTGTGAAGCGGCGGCGCGGGTGCATATTGCACGGGCGGCGGTGCGGCGGGCTGAACGGGCGATGGTCGCGGCATCGGCCGAGGCTGTGGTGAATCCAGCGGCTTTGGCCTATATTAACCGGCTGTCGGATTATTTATTTGTGCTGGGGCGGGCAGTCAATGCCAATGGCGTGGATGATGTGTTGTGGGTGCCGGGGGCGAATCGGTGATGTGAGCGGTTACGCGACAGGCCCCGCCCCCAACCCCCTCCCCTAAAGGTGTAGGGGCTTTTATTTTGTATCAGGTGCCCAAGGGGATTTGGCGGTGATTTCGGCGGCTGTTGCGCTCGCGGCATTGTCCTGCTTTTCTTTGGTTTCTTCGGCGGATGGCACGGTGCAATAGGCGGTTAGCAGCATACTGGACGACCAGAACAGCGCCTTCCAGCGGCTTTGGAATACGGTGGTGATTTTGGGGCCGAACATGGCTCGACTATAATACGATGCGGTTAAATTTGCGTGAGTTGTTTCAGGGAATATAGCTGATCTAGGGCTTCACGCGGCGAAAGCGCATCAATGTCCAGCGCGGTTAGGGCATCGCGTAGGGCATCACGTGCGGGTTCAGGGGCGTTTTGAAAGGCCGCAAACAGCGGAAGATCGCCCAAGCCCGCTGCCAGACCGCCAGTTTCCAACCGGCCTTTTTCAAGGCGTTCTAAGATTGTTTTGGCGCGGGCGACGACATTGGGCGGCACACCAGCCAATTTGGCCACGGCTAGACCAAAGCTGGATTCGGCGGGGCCGGTGGTGAGTTCGTGGAGCAGCACCAATTCTCCCTGCCATTCGCGGGCGCGGACGTGGTGCAGCGACAGGGCATCGCAGCTGTCGGCCAGTGCCGCCAATTCGTGATAATGGGTGGCAAACAGGCAGCGGCATTGGTTTTGGCCATGCACCGCTTCAACCACCGCCCATGCCAGTGCGAGGCCATCATAGGTGGAGGTGCCGCGTCCAACCTCGTCAAGGATCACGAAACTTTGCGGTGTGGCTTGGGCAAGGATGGCGGCGGTTTCGACCATTTCGACCATAAAGGTCGAACGGCCCCGCGCCAGATTATCGGATGCCCCAACGCGGCTGAACAGGCGATCGACAAGGCCGATTTCGGCGGATTGGGCGGGAACGAAACTACCCGCTTGGGCCAGCAGAATGATTAAGGCGTTTTGCCGGAGGAAGGTGGATTTTCCGCCCATATTGGGGCCACCAATCAGCCATAAGCGATTATCGGGGGCAAGTTGGCAATGGTTGGCGATGAAGCGCACTTGTTTTTCGGCGAGGGCGGATTCGACAACGGGGTGGCGACCCGAGGTGATATTGAGGATGGATTCTGATCGGATGGTCGGGCGGCACCAGTCACTTTCGGCGGCGCGGGCGGCATTTCCAGCGGCGACATCAAGACGGGCCAGCGCAGAGGCTGTGGCGGCGATGGAATGGCGAAGGGCGCAAACCCCGGCGACCAGCTCTTCGAAATGGGCCTCTTCGGCAGCGATAGCGTGGCCGCCCGATTCGGCGATGCGGCTGGCTTCTTCGTGCAATGCCAAGGCGTTAAACCGCACCGCGCCAGCCATGGTTTGCCGATGGGTGAAGCCGCTATCGGGGGCCATCAGCGGGTCGGCGTGGCGGGCGGGGACTTCGATAAAGTAGCCGAGCACGCCATTATGGCGCACTTTTAGGGCAGCTATGCCGGTGGTTTGGCGGTATTTCGCTTCGAGAGCGGCGATGGCGCGGCGCGATTGGCTGGATGTTTGGCGCAGGGCATCTAGGGCGTGGTCATAGGTTTCGGCGATAAAGCCGCCTTGGTCGCGCATCGTCGGCGGGGCGGCGATCAGGGCGCGGGTCAGCAGGTCAATCAGCGCGCCATTTTGGGCGGTCAGGCGGGGCAGGAGAGCGGTGAGCAAATGCGGGGGATTGGCTGCCCGAATCAGCAGATCATGCAATTGCCATGCGCCCGCCAGCCCATCGCGCAACTGGCCCAGATCACGCGGCGAACCACGCCCCGCCACCACCCGGCCCAGCGCACGGCCCATATCGGGCAATTGGCGCAAAGCGGCGCGCAGATCGTCGCGCAGCAGGGGATTATCATATAGCCATGCGACCAGTTCGAGACGCGCATTGATGGCGGTGGGATCGAGCAGTGGCGCCGAGAGATCATCGGCCAATTGCCGCGCACCTGCGCCGGTGACGCAGCGATCAACCGCGTCGATGAGGCTGCCTTTGCGGCCACCTTGGGATGATGTGAGTATTTCAAGGCTGGCGCGGGTACTTTCATCCATGATGAGGTGTTGATTGGTGGCGCGGGGGATTGGGGGCAGTAGCAGCGGCAATTTGCCGCGCCCAACATGGTTGAGATAGGCGATTAGCCCGCCCGCTGCTGCCAGCATGGCACGGGTGAAATGGCCGAAACCATCAAGGGTGGCGACACTATGGATAGATTTGAGTGAGGCTTCGCCGCCGTCGCTGGAGAAATCGCGGGGGTTGCGGGGGATGGCGTCCAGCGGACGTGGCGTGAGGTTTTCGGGAGCGACCAGCTCGCTGGCACCGATGCGGGCCAAGCTAGCGCCGATGTGTTCTGGCGCACATTCCTCCAGCTCCATCTGGCCGGTGGAAATATCGCAGGAAGCTATGCCGATAATCCCGCGCACATCGCAGACGGCGGCCAGCACATTGGCGCGGCGCGGTTCGAGCAGCGAATCTTCGGTCAAGGTGCCAGCGGTGACGAAACGGACAATGTCGCGTGAAACCAGAGCTTTATAACCGCCGCGTTTTTTGGCTTGTTCGGGGGTTTCGGTCTGTTCGGCAATCGCGACGCGCTGGCCCGATTTTATCAGGCGGGCGAGATAGCCCTCGGCGGCATGAACCGGAACGCCGCACATCGGCACGCCATCGCCGCGAGAGGTTAGGGCAATATCAAGGATTTGTGAGGCTTGGCGGGCATCATCGAAGAACAATTCGAAGAAATCGCCCATCCGGTAAAACAACAGGCAATCACGCGCTTGGGCTTTGAGCGCGTGATATTGCTGCATCATAGGGGTTTGGGGAGGCGATTCTGGCGGGGTCATTACATTCAGGTCTAGCGCCGATATTGATGCGAAGGAATGCACCAAATTGACGCTTTCCCCTATCGCGTTTTGTTTTGAGGGTTTAGGGGCTGAATTGAACTGGGTGAATCGCCTGATTGACCCGCAATCCAAAATCCCAAAAAGAAGGACGACCCTTCGACAAGCTCAGGGTGAGCGGGTTTTGGGGTGGACTTAGGAGCGCAAGCGTGTCTGACGAAAGCAATGTCCGTTTTACCGAGCGTGAAGCTCTGTTTTACCACAAGACCATCCGTCCGGGGAAAATTGAAATTATCGCCAGCAAACCGATGGCGACGCAGCGCGATTTGTCGCTGGCCTATTCGCCCGGGGTGGCGGTGCCGGTGCAGGCGATTGCTGACGATCCGGCCTGTGCCTATGATTATACCGCCAAGGGCAATTTGGTGGCCGTCATCACCAATGGCACGGCGATTTTGGGCATGGGCAATTTGGGCGCGCTGGCATCCAAGCCGGTGAGGGAGGGCAAAGCGGTGTTGTTCAAACGCTTTGCCGATGTGGATTCGATTGACATCGAGCTGGACACCGAAGACCCTGACAAAATTATCGAGGCGGTGGCTTTGATGGAGCCAACATTTGGCGGGATCAATCTGGAAGACATAAAAGCGCCCGAATGTTTTGTGATCGAACAGGCCCTGCGTGAACGGATGAAAATTCCGGTGATGCATGATGACCAACATGGCACGGCGATTATTGCGGCGGCGGGATTGGTTAATGCCTGTCTGATTACCGGACGCGATTTCAAAGATGTGAAAGTGGTGGTCAATGGGGCCGGAGCATCGGCCATTGCTTGCACATCGCTGATTAAATCTATGGGTGTGCGCCATGAAAATGTCACTATGTGCGACAGCAAAGGCGTGATTTATCAGGGCCGCGCAGGGGTCGATCAATTCAAATCGGCCCATGCGATTGATACCGATAAACGCACTCTGGCCGAAGCGGTGGTGGGTGCGGATATTTTTCTGGGCCTGTCGGTGGCGGGGGCGATGACCCAAGATATGGTCAAGACCATGGCCGCGCAGCCAATTATTTTTGCTATGGCCAACCCAGATCCGGAGATTACCCCGCCCGATGCGATGGCGGTGCGGCCCGATGCGATTGTTGCCACGGGACGGTCAGATTATCCCAATCAGGTCAATAATGTGCTGGGCTTTCCGTTTATTTTTCGCGGGGCGCTGGATGTGCGGGCCACGGCAATCAATGAGGAAATGAAAATTGCTGCGGCCAAGGCGATTGCCGAACTGGCCCGCGAACAGGTGCCGGAAGAAGTGGCGGTGGCCTATGGCAAGAACCACCAATTTGGCCGTGAATATATTATCCCCGCGCCTTTTGATCCGCGTTTGATGGAGGTGGTGTCATCCGCCGTGGCCAAGGCGGCGATGGATTCAGGTGTGGCGCAATTGCCGATTGCCGATTTTGATGCCTATCGCCACAGTCTGAAGGCGCGGCTGAACCCGACGACTTCGGTGTTGACGCAGGTTTATGAGCAGGTCAAGGCCCAGCCCAAGCGGGTGATTTTTGCCGAGGCGGAAAATGAGGTGGTGCTGCGCGCCGCGATTCAATTCCGCGATTTTGGCTATGGCGAGCCGGTATTGGTGGGGCGGACGCAGGCGGTTTTGGACAAACTGGCTGAACTGGGAGTTGGCGAT
>JBEAOQ010000216.1:0-5514 GCA_041164845.1 Pseudomonadota bacterium
GCGATGGCTAAGATTGTTTCCAGATGATGAAGGGTTGGGGGAGACGTATATCATAACTGATAGGGTGGGCCCCCCTCCCAACTTCCCCTCTAGGGCGGGGCAATTGCGTATGGGTTTTGGAAGGGGTTCACGCAGAGACGCGGAGGAAAAAGGGAGGCGCAGAGAGGTGCAGAGAGGGGGTGGGCTGGATGAAATCCCATAATTTATTGTATTTCCGATGTGGGGGATAACTATCTCAACATTTCACAATATCTCTGCGCCTTCATTTCTTCTCGGCGCCTCTGCGTCAACCCCTTCTTCCTTTCATATCGGCCATATGCGATTGCCCTGAGCTTGAGGGGGAGGGGTTTTGATGGTGCTAAATAATTTATCTCTCTAAACCGCCATATCTCTGGCGTTTCGGAATGGGCAAGGGTCATGGTAATGAGGATCAGATTTTCCTGACAGGTGGGCGATGACTGAATTGATTGGATTGGCGGCCACAAAGCGCATTGCGATTGTCGAGGATGATCCAATTGTTCGCGATCATTTTATCGAGATAATCAGCGCCGCGCCGCAATTGGATCTGGCTGGCGTGGCCCCGACATTGGCCAAGGCCGCCGAATTGCTAAAATTGTCGCCCGATCTGTTTCTGGTGGATATTGGTCTGCCCGATGGCAGTGGGCTGGATTTTATCCCACGTATCAAGGCGGAATCTGGAGCCAAAGCCTTGGTGGTGACATCCTTTGCTGACCGTGAAACCGTGGTTAGTGCGATTAAAGCGGGGGCGGATGGCTATTTGCTGAAAGACAGCAATCCCTCGGTGATCCTCGATGGTATTCTGGTAACGCTGGAAGGGGGTGCACCGATCAGTGCGGCGGCGGCGGTTTTTCTGTTGGAACGGCTGCGCCATGATGTGCCAATTGTCGCGGCGGCGGTGGATGAGAACAGCGGATTGACCCCGCGTGAGGTGGAATTGCTGGAGCTGTTCGCCAAGGGCAGCAGCTCTAAGGAGGCGGCGCGGATGCTGGGCATATCGCCGCTGACGGTGGGCAATCATGTCAAATCGATCTATCGCAAGCTGGCGGTGCATTCACGCGGTGAGGCGGTGTATGAGGCGGTAAAAACCGGACAGCTTAAGATATAATAAAGGGATTCCAGCATGATGCCATGAATATGGCATCATAGCCATGGCATAGCCGACTGCCACATATCGACGCATAAACCCCGAGAAATTTTTATTTTCGGGGGAGCGTAACGTGCAAAAAAATTATCGCAAAAATTTGGTTCAGTCATTGATGGCGGGTGTCGCTGGTGTCGCCATTTTGGCCACGGCGGGCACGGCACAGGCCGCCATTGTTAATTCGCTCAGCTTTGTCAGTGCGCAGCCGCTTGGCCCCAATTCATGCCAAGTCAACTATAATGGCTCGGTGACCGGAGTGATTAATGATGCGGCCAATTACGATTATATATTGCTTGGCCATGTCACATCGACAGGATCGCGCAACAATGCGCCAAGTTATTTTGTCACACCGGTTGGGGTGACGCAATCATTGAATGGCTCGTCGTTGGGTATTTCGCCGACCCAGCGCGGCACCTATTTTGTGGTCATCTATGAAACGGATTCTTCTGGCAACCAAGGCGCGGAATTGGCACGTTCACCTATTCCGCGTGCGACATTGATTGCGGCGGGTGGGTCGTGCCGGGGTCTGGTGACCAATGTTGCCCCGACAATAAATGCCGGGCCGGATCAGAATTTGGCTGGCGGCGGCGGCGCGGTGACATTGAACGCCATAGGCAATGACGGGGACAATGACACCATCACCTATAGCTGGACTCAGATCAGCGGGCCGAGTGTCACCCTGTCTGGGGCCAGCACCGCCAGTGCCAGCTTTACCGCGCCGGTGCAGACCAACCAAGCGCGGAGCATGACTTTTCGCGTGACCGCCAGCGATGGCATTGCTGCGGCAGTTACCGATGACGTGATCGTCAATATCCCAGCTGGGCCAAATACGCTGCCGGTGGCCAATGCCGGGGCGGATGCCAATGTGACCCCTGGAATGCAGGCGGCATTGGGCGGTTCGGCGAGTGATGTGGACGGCGATCCGCTGACCTATCAATGGAGCCAGGTTTCCGGCACGCCTGTCACCCTGACCAGCGCCAACACGGCAGTGGCCCAATTTATCGTTCCCGCCAGCAATGGCAGCGCCCAGCAATTGACCTTTCGCTTGATCGCCAATGATGGCTTTGGCAATTCTGCGCCCGATACGGTGGTCTATACCATCCCCGCTAACAGCCCGCCGACGGTCAATGCCGGAGCGTATTTGAACGTCGCAGCGGGCGCGCCGGTGATGTTGACCGGCACCGCCAATGATTTTGAAAACAACCCGCTGACCTATTTATGGACACAGACGGCTGGCCCCTCAGCCGCTCTGTCCGGAGCGACAACGCTAACCCCCGGCTTTGTCGCTCCGGCTAAGAGTAATGCGGTGCAGACCCTAACCTTTAGCCTGACCGCCAATGACGGCACCAGCACATCATCGGCGGATACGGTCAATGTGTCGATTGCCGCCAATGTCGGGCCAACTGCCAATGCCGGAACCAATACGATTGTCGGCGGCGGCACCACCGGCACATTGAATGGCGGGGCATCGAGCGATGGCGACGGCGATCCGCTGAGCTATCAATGGAGCCAGACCAGCGGGCCTTCGGTCACATTAAACGGGGCGACCACTGCCACCCCCAGCTTTACCGCACCGCCGCGTCAGGTGGCGGCGCAGACCCTGACATTTTCGCTGGTGGTCAGCGATGGGATAGCGTCGTCAGCCCCGGCCAGCGTCACCGTGACTATCCCCAGCAATGCCGCGCCAACGGTCAATGCGGGCAATGATGCCACGGTTGCACCCAATGCCCGGATTAGCTTGGCCGGAACCAGCAGCGATCCGGAAAATGATCCGGTTTCCTATATTTGGACGCAAACCGCCGGCCCCGTGGTGGCGCTGGCCGGTTCCACCACCACCACACCCAGTTTTACCGCGCCGCAAAAAACCGCCAGCGCGCAGGTGCTGACATTCCAATTGATTGGCAGCGATGGCACCAGCAATTCTGCACCTGATAGCGTGGATATTACTGTGCCCGCCAATAGCACTCCGCTGTCCAACGCCGGCCCCGATGCCACAGTTCAGGGCGGGGCATTGGTCACGTTGGATGGCCGGGCCTCAGCCGACGGCGATGGCGATCCGCTGACCTATAGCTGGGTGCAGGCCAGCGGCCCCTCGGTAACTCTGGCGCAAGCTACCTCTGCCCGCCCCAGCTTTACCGCGCCAGTGGGCGGCATCGCTGCGCAGACATTGGTGTTCAATCTGATGGTCAGCGACGGGGTCATTGCTTCGGTGGCGGATAGCGTGACCATCACCGTCAATCCCAATGGGCCGCCAGTGGCCAATGCCGGGCCGGATCAAGGGCCGATTAACACCGGCGCATCGGTGGTGCTGAATGGCAGCGCCTCGACCGATCCCGATGGCAATGCGCTGACCTATCGCTGGACACAAATTTCTGGCCCGACGGCCACCCTGTCCAATGCCAATGCCGCCAATCCGACGTTCATTGCGCCCAATGTTAATGGCACCCAGAATCTGGTTTTTCAGCTGATTGTCAATGATGGCACGGTGGATTCGCCGCCCGATACGGTGGTGATTGCGGTGCGGGCCGTGGGCACGGTGACGATTATTCAGCGGGTGGTTGGGGTGGATAGCAGCTTTAGCTATACGTCGGATATTGCCGCACTGACCGGCGCGATTGCCACGATCAGCGGCATTGGCCAAAGGGCTGCTTCGCTGGTTCCGGCGGGGGCGCATAACATTACCGCCGGTGATGCGCGGGCGGCGGGTTATGCGCTGACCAGCATCAGCTGTAACGATGCGGATTCGGTGGTGAATTTGGCGGGGCGCAGTGTGGCGATTGCTCTGTCGCCCAATGAAAATCTGGTCTGCACCTTTACCAGCGCCAATACCCGTGACGCGGCAACGGTGGCGATTGGCAATTTCCTGACCGCCCGCAATGCCGCTATTCTGGCCAGCGCCCCCGATTTGCAACGGCGATTGGAACGGTTGAACGGCGCAACCCCCAGCGCCGGGATGGCATCGGCCTATGGCATATTGGTGCCAGCCACCGGACGTCTGCCGGTGGCGTTAAATGCCAATAGCTCGCAGATCCATGCCGCGACCAGTCTGGGCATGGCGCGAACGGCCAGCGGGGACAGTGATCGCGGTGCGGCGTCATTGGATATATGGGCCGAGGCGACTTTTTCGCAACTAACCTATGGCAATCAACGCGGCAGTTTTAATCTGATTTATGCCGGGGCAGATTACCGGATGAACCGAAATCTGTTGCTGGGGGCATTGGTGCAATTTGATCGTTTTGCCCCGCGTGATCGCACGGCATTGGGCGCGGCGGGCGGCAATGGCTGGATGGCGGGGCCATATGTGATGCTGCGGATGGGGCCGCAATTATTTGTTGATGTGCGGGCGGCTTGGGGCAATTCGAGCAATTCGGTATCGCCATTGGGCAGTTATATTGATCATTTCAGCACCAATCGGGCGCTGTATAGTGGCGCGGTAAGCGGGCAATTTAATCTGGGAAAAAACTGGCAGTTCCGCCCCGAATTTGCCTTGCGCTATATCGAGGACAAGCAAAAAGCCTATATCGACAGCTATGGTGTGGCGATTCCCAACCAGAAGATCGGTCAGGGCGATGTCAGTTTCCACCCACGTCTGCAATATGTGGTCGCGATGGATAAGGGCGGATATGTGAAGCCCTATATCAGCGCCGAGGGGATTTATAGCTTTGGGCTGGATCCGATCAACGCGCTTGGCACGGATTTCCGGATGCGGGTGGAAGGCGGGGCGGATTTCTTTACGATGGGCGGGATAAGCGCCGGTGTGTCTGGATATTATGATGGCATTGGCACCAAGACCTATCACAGCAGCGGAGCGAAACTGCGGGTTTCAATGGGGTTTTAGACGGAGATGAGATTGCTTTGGCTTAGGGATTCAGGGCGAAGTGGGCTTACGCCACCCCACCGCCGTAGACCCTTACCCGATCAGATTTGCTCTTTCTGATCGGATTAGTAAGGGTCTAAATATATGAATAGACCATTCTTTCCCGATCAGCCTGTATCGAAAAACGATTCAACCTGATCGGGGAATGGTCTAAGAGACAAGTGGCTCCGTAGGCCTCCCCCTCAAGCTCAGGGCTATCGCATATGGTCGATAGAAAGGAAGAAGGGGTTCACGCAGAGGCGCAGAGAAGAAGGAACGACGCAGAGATATTGTGAAATGATGAGAAAGCTATCTCCCGCATTGGAAATACAATAATTTATTGGATTGCATCCAGCCACCCCCCTCTGCGGCTCCCTGTTTCCTCCGCGTCTCTGCGTGAACCCCTTGCTTCCTATGTCATATGCGATTGCCCAGCCGTTAAGGGCCGCGTGCAAACGACATCAATTGCAGTGTCCAGCAAAAGCGATTGGTAATT
>JBEAOQ010000217.1:0-3351 GCA_041164845.1 Pseudomonadota bacterium
AATCTGGTCGAGGCTTTGTTTACCGGATTCCCCGGAAATTCGGGTGAAACCGTGCGGATCAGTGTGGCTCCGGAGAAGAAGGTCAATAATTAACGTCCCCAAAGGTTTTAGAGCATCGTGCCAAAAAGCATGCCCTGAGCGAAGTCGAAGGGTGGAAACCGGTTTTCAGCTTAAAACCCCGTTCTTCTTAAAGCTGGGCGACAACAAAAACTTAGAGTGGGCTGTCTGATTCACATTTAACACGGCCCGCTCTAATTTCATCTGTTCAACCCCTCGTCATTGCGAGCGTAGCGCGGCAATCCATCACCCACACTGGATTGCCGCGCTACGCTCGCAATGACGAAAATAAACTTATAAAACAAATGTCAGGGGGCCTGTAAGCCGGGTTCTGTGAGGCGGATGGTATCCCATTCGAGACCATATCCGCAGCGGCAACCATTCCTCTAGGCGACCTGTTGCCAAGCCGCTCAAGCAACCAACCCGGGCGTTCTGGGTCGAAACAACCTGCCATCCTTGCGGATGACGCGACGCCCCTATTCGGTCTTGCTCCAGCTGGGGTTTACCATGCCGCGCCTGTTACCAGCCGCGCGGTGCGCTCTTACCGCACCCTTTCACCCTTACCCGCCATGCACGAGGCATCTTGGGCGGTCTGCTCTCTGTGGCACTTTCCCTCGGTTTCGGGATTTCTCCCCCACCGGGCGGGCGTTACCCGCCAGCTTTGTTTCGTGGAGCCCGGACTTTCCTCGGCACCCTTGCTTGCGCAAGAACAACGCGGTTGCCCAGCCCCCTGACCCGCATCCCTTATCAGAAGTCCGTCAACTAGCCAGCAACAATTCAAACAGAATCGCCGCACATTCGCCATCCACTTCGCCATCAATGTTGCGCGGGCGAAAGCGCCGTTGAAAGGCCCGCACCGCCGCCCGCCCATCGGCAATGTCATAGCCAAAGCGTTCCAGCGCCAGATAAAACGAGCCCGCCGTGTCATAGGCCCCCGCGAACCGCACTTTGGGCGTCGGCAAAGCCAGTCCGACCGCTGCCAGACGTTCCCATTCAAACAATTCACCCGGATCTTCCTTGCGCGCCGGGGCAATATCCGAATGGCCAAGGACATTTTGCGGCGCGAGTGCATGGCGGCGGGTAATATCGGCCAGCAGTGGCATCAGTGCCCCCATTTGCGTCTCGGTGAACGGGCGATAGCCAAATTCATGCCCGGGATTGACCAGTTCAATGCCAATACTAGCAGAATTAATGTCGGTAATCCCGCGCCAATAGGATTTCCCCGCGTGCCATGCACGGCGTTCCTCATCCACCATTTGGGTCACCAGCCCCGCCTCATCTATCAGATAATGCGCGGAAACTTGCGCCTCGGCATCGCACAAGCGTGCAACTGCGGCTTCGGCTGATTCCATCCCCGTGTAATGCAACACCACCATGCTGATGCGCAATTGCCGCGCATTATGGTTGGGGGACGCTATGCGGCGATGAATCAGATCATCCATACAAATACCCGACTGCCCTGAGCCTGTCGAAGGGCTGCCTTTCTATTTAAGCAAGCGCCATAAGAACGGTCCTTCGACAAGCTCAGGACAAACGGAAACATTTGATTTCATGTAATCGGCAAAACCGCGCCCAGCACCAGCGCATCCTCGCTCAAAGCATATTGTAACTGTCCGCCCACGGTCAGCGCCAATTCATGCAGCATCGCGGCAGGGGCGGTGCGGCTGGCCAATTCACCGGCCTCCAACGCCCCAGACAAAGCGCGGCCAATCGCCGGATCAAAGGCAATGCGCGGGCCAGTGGCACGAATGGCAATCTCTGTCGCGTCACCGCGTGTTTCGGCGGCGATGTCGATGGTGCCGCCGCGCACCAAAGCCTCAATCGCAATTAGCGCATAATTGAGCAACACTTTGACCGCTGGTTTGGGCAGGGATTCCCCCGAAAATGACCAATTAATCACGGTGCGCCCGCTGCCCGCGACCAAAGCATCGACCACTGCGCGCGGTTCGGCCACCGAAACCCATTCGCCAAAGCCCCCCGCCGCGCCAAAGGCCAGCCGGAAAAATTTCAGCTTATCCGCCGATGTCCGTGCCGATTGCTCCAGCAATTCAAAACACCGCTGGCGCATGGTCGGGTCTTTTTCATCGGTCAGCAATTCCAGCCCATTCGACAAAGCCCCCACCGGGCTGAGCATATCATGGCACAGCCGCGAACACAGCAGGCTGGCAATTTCCAATGCGTGATTGCGGGGCATAGTATCGGGATTGGGCGCGGTGAGGGTGGTCATTAGCGGCTTTCTGGTGATGTTGGCTGTCTGTGGCATATATTAGGGATGATGGGGAGAGGGTTTGTTGGGTGTGGGATTATTTCATGTGAGTCTTGGATGAGAAAAAGAAGAAAGGAAGATTTATCTCACGCAAAGCCGCAAAGCCGCGAAGGAAGACGCAAAGAAAAGAGAAACATCATCCGAAATTCTTCACACCAATACCCTCTCGACCTCTTCTCGTCACCCCCGCGAACGCGGGACATCGCTTTGAAAAAGCATGGTATTTAGACCATATCAAAATTCATATTCCCTTTCCTTCCTCCTTCGTGCCTTCGTGTCTTCGTGTGAGAAATTTTTCTTCTTCTCTGCGCCTCCCTTATCCTCCGCGCCTCTGCGTGAAATATCTTCCCTCTCACTCCTCCCCCCAACCGCACCCCCCTTGTCACCGCCAAATCCATGCCCCTCTGGGTTATATATGGCACAGGGGGAAACTACCATCACCGGCATCATCGCGCAAAGCGGGCGGATAGACCGTGCGCTGGCGGATGCATCGGGCCTGACCCGCGAGAGGATCAAGGCGCTGATTGCCCAAGGCCGCATCCAACTTGGCGGACAGACCCTCAGCCAAACCACCGTCAAAGCCATTCCTGGCACCCGCTTCACCATCCACCTGCCCGCGCCCACCCCGATCCATGCCCAACCGCAGGATATTGCCCTGAACATCGCCTATGAAGACGACCATCTGATCGTGGTGGATAAACCCGCTGGGCTGGTCGTCCATCCGGCGGCGGGCAATTTGGATGGCACATTGGTCAATGCTTTGCTGCATCATTGTTCGGGCACATTATCCGGTATAGGCGGCGCGGAACGGCCCGGGATTGTCCACCGCATCGACAAAGACACCTCTGGCCTGCTGGTGGTCGCCAAAAGCGATGCCGCGCATCAGGGTTTGGCGAGGCAATTTGCCGATCATTCGCTGGAACGTGCCTATATGGCGATCGTCGGCGGGCGGCCCATGCCCGCCGCTGGAACCTTGCGCGACGCGATTGTCCGCAGCGACGCCAACCGCAAAAAAATGACCCTGATCC
>JBEAOQ010000218.1:0-2680 GCA_041164845.1 Pseudomonadota bacterium
ACACCACATTGGTTTCAAGTAGCCGCGCTACTGTGCCGCGCAGCAATGTCGCATAATGCCCGCTCATTGGTGCCGCAATCAACAGATTTGGCGCATCGTCTGCCAGACCAGCATGGCTGAAACGCAGCAAATTGCCATAGGGGCGATGGACGACAATTGCTTCGGTTACCGGATAGAACACCGCACCAACCGTCACCGATTCGATGCCAAATTCCGGTTTGCCACGTGGTGCGGCGGCATGGGCGAAGACCTCCAGCGCCGAAGCGACCACCGGCCCAAAACCGTTATAACCCATGGGATTGGCCGGATTGCTCATCATTTCGGACACAACCGACGCCCATGCGCTGGCCCCGCTGAGCCAGCTGCGCTGCAATTCATAGGCGTTATAGAGCATTACGCGGACTCCCTTTGACTGGCCTCCCCGCCAATGACCAGCATACACTGCCGCAATTAATACAATGTTGCAATGCGGCATTTTGTGCAGTTGCAAAATTACGCAAAGCCTATGACACAAACTTCCATCCTGCGGAGAAATGCTTTAGGGGAGCGCGCATGTCAGACGCCGCCACAACACCCGCCTCCCCCATATCACCCCCAGCCCCAACCACAGCCGCAGAGGTAACAGAGCGATCCTCACGCAAGCTCGGCCCCTTGGGCATGGTTTGGCACGCCGCCGCCGCCTATCCGGCGCGGGTTATCATGGCCAGCGTGGCCCTGCTGATTACCGCGCTGACCACCATTTCCATTCCGGCGGGTATCCGGATGATTATCAACCAAGGCTTTGCCCGTGGTTCTGACCATTCCAGCATCAACCATTGGTTTGGCGTATTGTTTGGTTTGGTTGTGGTGCTGGCGATTGGCACTGCCATTCGTTTTTATTCGGTGTCGTGGTTGGGGGAACGGGTGGTTGCCGATATTCGGCTGGCGGTGCAAAATAATCTGCTGCGGCTGCCTCCCAGCTTTTTTGAAGAAAATAGCCCCCGCGAAATTTCATCGCGGATGACCGCCGACACCGCGCTGATCGAACAGGTGGTCGGCACCACCGTATCGGTCGCGTTGCGCAACGCAATCACCGCCATCGGCGGCATTGTCTATTTGTTGGCCTTGGAGCCGAAAATGACGCTGGCGTTGGTCGCGGGAATTTTATGTGTGGTTTTGCCGATAGTCTGGTTTGGCCGCCGACTGCGCCATGCGTCGCGCACCAGCCAAGATCGGTTGGCGGAAATCGGTGCGCTGGTATCCGAAGTATTGGGGGCGGTGCGGATTGTTCAGGCCTTTAACCAAGAAGACCGCGAAGCGGCGCGGTTTAAACAAACCGTCGAAACCACCTTTGCCACCGCCAAGCGCCGTATCCTGATCCGTTCGATTATGACCTCGACCGTGATGTTTCTGGTGTTTGGCGCGCTGACTTTGTTGATGTGGCGCGGTGCGGTGGGCGTGGCCGATGGCAAAATCTCCAGCGGCACCATTGCCGCCTTTGTTATGACTGGCGCTTTGGTTGCGGGGGCGTTTGGCTCTTTATCCGAAGTATATGGCGATCTGGTGCGTGGGGCTGGCGCGGCGGAACGGCTGAATGAATTGCTCAATGAAAAACCGACCATCGCCCCGCCCGCCCGCCCGCTGGCCCTGCCGATGCCGCCGCGTGGACAACTGGCCTTTGAACAGGTTACATTCCGCTATCCGACGCGACCAGAAGTGGCGGCATTGGCCGATTTTGCCTTGACCATCGAACCCGGCGAAACCGTGGCCATTGTCGGCCCATCGGGCGCGGGCAAGAGCACCCTGTTCCAGCTGGCCGAGCGGTTTTACGATCCACAAGCGGGGACGATAAAATTGGACGGCGTTCCCCTCACCTCTGCCGACCCTGCCGAAGTGCGCCGCCGCATGGCCTTGGTGCCGCAGGAGGGCGTGCTGTTCGCCGCCAGCGCCCGCGATAATCTGCGCTATGGCGAATGGGACGCCAGCGATGACGCCATCTGGGCCGCCGCCCGTGATGCCAATGCCGAGAGTTTCCTGCGCGCCCTGCCGGACGGGCTGGACACCTTCCTTGGCGAAGACGGTGCGCGCCTGTCGGGTGGCCAACGCCAGCGCATCGCCATCGCCCGCGCCCTGTTGCGCAATGCACCGATCCTGCTGCTCGATGAAGCCACCAGCGCGCTGGATGCCGAAAGCGAAAAGCTGGTGCAAGAGGCGCTAGACCGGCTGATGCAAAGCCGCACCACTTTGGTTATCGCCCATCGCCTGGCCACTGTCCGCCAAGCCGATCGGATCATCGTCATGGATCATGGACGGATTGTGGAACAAGGCACCCATGACACATTGACCCGTGCGGGTGGGCTGTATGCGCGGCTGGCCTCACTGCAATTTGACGAGACCAAATTCGCGGCCGAGGTGTGAAATTACGCCGTCCGCCACACCGCGTCATTGCGAGCGTAGCGAAGCAATCCATCTCCTGAACTGGCCAAAGCCGCTACTGGATTGTATCCAGCGCCAACAATAACACTACCACCCACAGGAACCCCAATCCATGACTCAAACGCTTACCGCTATCCTACTCGGCATTGTCGAGGGTGTTACCGAATTTCTGCCCGTTTCTTCGACCGGCCATCTGATTTTGGCGACCAAATTGTTTGGTTATGATGCCGCCACATGGAAGGTGTTCAACGTCGTCATCCAACTG
>JBEAOQ010000219.1:0-3903 GCA_041164845.1 Pseudomonadota bacterium
TAATCAGCCGCAAAACCGCCATTATATGCACAATGACACGTATTCTCCGCACCTCCGCGCCTCCGCGTGCCAATTTTCTATATACAATTGCCCTAGCCTCAGGGTGGACGGAATTATGGATGAGTCATCAGGGTTTAATTCCCCCATCTTGACGGCGGGGATATTGCATATTCAGTCTCGCACGGAGACACGAAGGCATGGAGGAGAGTAAACAGGCCATAAATCTGCGTTTTACCCTAAACCATAGTTATATCTGACATTTCGATCTGATTTAGTGCCAAATGCACCGCCTCCCCCCATGTCTTTGTGTCTCCGTGCGAAATTTTTTAGGATTTCGCACCGAGCTAAACCGATATGCGATAGCCCTGCCCTCAAGTGGAAATTTGGGAGGAGGTCGCCCATGGCCATAGTTGTAGCTCCACTCACCCCCTGAACCGACTATGTCCTGTGAGCGTTGATTCTATCCCACTCTAATAGGCTTGATCGTGAACCAACACTTTAAACGTCGATAAAATAATCCAAATATCGCGCCACAAAGTCCAACCGACCAGATATTCCAAATCGGCATTCAACCGCCCGGCCAAATCCTCTTCACTGTCAGTGGCCCCACGCAAACCGCGTATCTGCGCCAGTCCGGTCAAGCCGGGCTTCAAAGCGTGCCGCACCCAATAGCGGGCATCGACCTCCCAAAACAGCTTTTCCCCGGCATGACTGCCAATGGCATGGGGGCGCGGCCCGACCAGGCTCATATCCCCGCGCAACACATTGAACAGCTGCGGCAGTTCATCAATGCTGGTCTTGCGGATGATCTGGCCAATCCGCGTCACCCGTTCATCATCTCGCGCCGTAGATTTATCGCCGTCCTGACCCAGCCTATTGACCGCCATGCTGCGAAATTTCCATATGGCAAAGAACCGATTGCTGCGCCCCACCCGCCGCTGGACAAAAAACACCGGCCCACCATCTTCCAGTTTTATCAGCAATGCCACCACCAGCAACAAGGGCGCAAAAATCAACAAAGCCCCACCGGCAATCACCAGATCAAACAATCGCTTGGTCACTTGATCGCGCAGCCCCAATGGCCCCGCCGACACCCGCAGCAATCCATGGCCGCCCGCCCGTCGCGCACCCAAAGCACTTAACGCCTCAACCGTATCATCCAATACCTCGCCCTCGACATTGGAACCTTTGAGGATAATCGCCCAATCGGCGCGTCGTGCAGGCGGGCTGCTGATAATCACCCGATCAGCATTGCGCATCATCAGCCCAATCCGGTCCAAAACATGCGGATCATCCAGCACCGGCTTCAGGGCAAAGGCCCGCGCCGACACATGATAGGCACCCGCCAGCATCACTTTTGGCCCGCCATCATCAATAATCAGCTCATTATACACCACCGCACCGCAGCGCCAGCGGATAAAACCGCGCATTTGCAACCGCATCCAGGTTAAAATCACCCCCGAGCTAAATACACCCAAGGTAAAGCCCAAACGCGAGAAATCCTGCGATGATTTGGTGTAAAAGGCGATAAACACCACCACCGCCGCCGAGATAAACAGCGCCAAATTCACGCGGGAAATCGACTGATTGGTTTTGCGCAAAGGCTCAATGGAATAGGCCCCATTATAGAGGGCAACGGTCAAAAACAACGGGATCAACATCTGTGCCAATAACAGCGATGATTGCAGCCCAATCTGCCCCTGATACAAATAGCCCGCTGCCGAAAAACCGGCGAAAACCGAGGCGATATCACCGATCATCATCGCCAAATAACACTGCAACCGGCGGCGGCGCAGCGATGGCATCAGTGGCATCGTATCACTGCGCATTTGGGTGCGATCAAGAAGTGACCTCCCCAATCGCGAAAATGATACATTCATAATTTGGCCCCACACATAAGATTTCAACCATAGAAAATAACGGTTAACAGCCGTTAAACCCACTTTTAGAATCATTGTTTTCTTGCGAACCAAACGCATCCTAACACAATGCTGCATCGCAGCACTATGAGAAATTATGTAATAATCCTGATATGGGACAGGAAGGGGGAGAACGGGGCCTTAACCCCGTCTTGCCGCCTCGCGGGTGATTTCACCCAATCCATGCGCCAGCAACAGTTCGGCATTTTGGCTATTTTTCATCAAATCGCGGTGCAACTGGATCAAGCGGTTGTTGAGCCGCTGCAATCTTTCGACCTTGCCCCAATGGCGCAATTGCGTGGTTAAATCGGCGACATCTTTCCAAAAAATCCGCCGTGCCAGCCGTTCCGCCTCGATCAATGCCTTGACATTGCCTCCCCCCGCCAATTTCCCCGTCAGCTGGGCCAATTGCCCCACTCGCCGTTCAAAAGCCAATAATATGCCCACCGCATTCAGATTCATCACCTGCATCCGGTGCAATTCCTCGGGTAATTTGTGTCTTTCGCCATTCAGCACCACATTGACCAGCGCGGCAAAGCCATCCTCTTCATTGCTGGCCCCTATCGCGGATATGGCTTCGGCAGTCGCTTCCTTAGGGCTTTCTGGGCTGGCATCCAAATACAACGCCAATTTGGTCACTTCCGATTGCGCCATCCGCGTATCCAGCCCAGCGGCGCGGGCAATGCGTTCGGCCAGCGTCCCGCCAATTTTCAGCCCGGCACTATTGCCCATCAACCGCACAGCATCTGCAACACTGCGCAAATCGGGCGGATAAAACATCGCCATCAGCGCATCACCACGCGGAGCCAGCAATTTGGCGAGGCGGGATTTATCGGTGGCGCTGCTGGCGACAATTATTACCGGACAAGGCGCGACATCGGATGCCAGCAAATTTTCCACAGCATCATAAATATCATCACCCGCCGCCCGGATGAAAATATGCCGCGCCCCGCCAAACAGCGAATTGGACCGCGCTTCATCGCCCAACCGCACCGGATCGCGCTTTAAATCCGCGCCGGAAAACTCAATCCGCTCACCGGCATCGGGCAACAGGCTGATAATCCGCAGGGCCGCACTATGCGCCCCAGCTTCATCCGGCCCGCAACAGAAAAACACATGGGCACTCTGCGCAGCTTTCGCGGCCAGATTGGCAAAATCCTTTTGCGTGGCTTTCATCGCCGCCGCTTGCCTATTTCTGCTGGCGCAAAGTCAAAGCCAGATTGGTGACAATCCGATCCGCCACCAGCTTGGTCAGATTTTCCAACGCCGTCTGCTCGCCCGCCACCGTGGCATATTCGGATGACACCACATCAATCCCGGCATCCGATCCCGCCGTGGCATCCAGCAATATTTTGCCGCTCGCCAAATCAACCAGCTGATACCGGGCGCGCAATGTCCGCCTTTCGCGGGCCACCGTATCATCCGAGCGCAGCCCTAAACCCTCTAGCCGGTCATCCAATTTCACATCCAGCCGATAGCGCGTCGCCGATTTATCCCCCGCCGCCGCCAGCCGATCTTGCAGCGCATTGCGCATCAACCAGCCCGATTTTCCCGCAATAGCGGGGACATCAACCCCCGCCAAACCCTGCGCCACCACGCCCTGCGCCCCGCCCGCATACATCGGTTGCAGGCCGCAAGCGGAGAGGAACAACGGGGCGAGGAAAATGACGCCCTGCTTTTTTCTGCCGTCATGCTGAACTCGTTTCAGCATCCATCTGGCCCCTCAAACCGAGGTGCGTGGAGCAAAATGGACCCTGAAACGAGTTCAGGGTAACGCGAAAAAAGGCAAAGGGGGCGACTCATATCACGATGTTAACCAAGCGATCAGGAACAACAATAGTCTTCTTCGGTAAAGCGCCCGAAAGAATGGCCTGAACCTTGGTGTTAGCCATAGCTATAGCTTCCAGAGCTGGCTTATCCATGCCTTTCGGTACCACCTCGGTATCACGCAGTTTGCCGTTGACCTGAATGGCAATCGTCACCT
>JBEAOQ010000220.1:0-3166 GCA_041164845.1 Pseudomonadota bacterium
CTCAAACGCCGCCGCCATCGCGCTCTATGCGGTAGCGACGCGGATGTAGAGCATTTTCTCATCTGATAGAAATATCTAAACACGGTCATTGCATTATGCACCCATGATACAACACACTGTCATGCAACCGCAACAAAACTGTCATTAACTTAGCCCATAATACTGGCTTATGCCCAAATTGCCGCCTAGACTCTGTTCACTTCAAAATAAAGCGAACAGAGTCTAGGCTTTTGATTACCCGTGATTTCGCAAGGCGTGAAATGTTCCATTTCACTCGAAATCACTCTAGGAACCCAGCCATAATGTTTGATCGTCTCCGCATACCTTGGCACGGCATGGTTTTGCTGCTGCTAACCATCACCGGGCTGGTTATGGCTGGGCTTGGTCTATTGCCGATTGCCACCACCGCTGTCATCTGGATGTTTTCGCTGTGGATTGACTGGTTTCGCCCCGCCCCGCCGGCCGAGCCGATCACCACCATCCCCCGCCCCGATCTGGATGCGCTGGCCCGTAAAGCCATGAGCGCCCTGATCGAACCTGTCACCACCCCGCTTATTTTGGCCGATAATCAACGAATCATCGCCGCCAACCTGTCCGCCTGTGTCGCGCTGGGCAGGCATATTATTGGCCAAGATGCGCGCATAGCCCTGCGCCACCCCGATGCTGTGCAATTGCTCGATCAAATTGGCGACGGCAGCGCGACAATCAACGGCTTGACGGGTGCGCGCAGCCAATGGCATTTAACCCTGACCCGCATCAATTCGCAATTTTCGCTGATCGAAATGCTCGATCGCAATCTGGAATCCGACATCAGCCGCGCCCATACCGATTTTGTCGCCAATGCCAGCCATGAATTGCGCACACCGCTGGCTTCGGTCATCGGCTATGTCGAAACTTTGGCCGATGGATCGGGCCAAGTCGATGCCGAAACCAGCCAGCGATTTATGGCCACCGTGCTGCGCGAGGCCCGAAGGATGGAAAATCTGGTCTCCGATCTGATGTCGTTATCGCAATTAGAAGCCGAAAAAAGCGATGCCCCGACCACCCCGCTTGATCTGGGCGCCGCCGCCCAATTGGTCGTCAGCGAAATGGCGACCATTCATGGCAGCGATCGGGTGCGCCTGTCCGTCCCAACGCAATCACCAATGATTATGGGTGATGCCAGCCAGATGGCCCAATTATTGCGCAATCTGATTGAAAATGCCCTGAAATACGCCGATTCCAGCCAAGCGGTTGAGGTAACAATCACCCATCAACACCCCAGAACAGCGCATCTAACCGTCACCGATCATGGCGCGGGCATAGCCCCCGAACATATCCCGCACCTGACCCGCCGTTTTTACCGCACCGATCCGGGCCGCAGCCGCGCCGCTGGCGGCACTGGTCTGGGTTTGGCGATCGTCAAACATATTGTCGAACGCCATCGCGGCAAACTCGCCATAACCAGCCAGTTGGGCGTCGGCACACAGGTATCAATCCAACTGCCCAGTCTGCCCCCCACCCCATAATAAACGCCGGATTGTCATTATTGTGTCACGAAAAAAGCGCAAAACACCCTCAAACAAGCCACCCACCTATTGCTTTGCGCTATTTTGTCAGAAAATTGTCGTATGTCCCGACAGAATGGCTTGAAGCATCGGCGGCACAGGGCATAGTATCAAGCAGCGCATGGCGGGGGTCATCCCCATGCCGATGCTTTGGAGAATGAGACATGGTTACCGAACACACAGTCAAAGCCTTTGACGAAGACATCACCCGTCTGCGCGGGCTTATCGCGGAAATGGGCGGCTTGGCCGAAGTGTCGATCCATGAAGCGATGGAGGCCCTGACCAAAGGTTCGAAAGCCATGTCCGACAGCGTGATCGCCCGCGACAAACAGATCGACGCACTCGAACACGAAGTCGATCAACTGGCGGTTCGTGTCATCGCCCTGCGCGCGCCCATGGCCGACGATCTGCGCGAAGTCATCGCCGCGCTGAAAATCGCCGGCATGTTGGAACGCATCGGCGATTACGCCAAAAGCATCGCCAAACGCGCTCCCGAAATCGAAAGCCGCGCCAAATTCGAACCCCTCACCCTGATCCCGGCGATGGCCGAAATCGCCGGTGAAATGGTGCATGATGTGATGACCGCCTATGCCGCCCGCGATCCCCATCTGGCCAGCGAAGTGGTCGAGCGCGATGACAAGGTCGACGCGTTTTACGACAGCATCTTTCGCAATTTGGTGTCGCATATGGTGGAAAACCCCACCACCATCACCAGCGCCGCCCAGCTGTTGTTCGTGGCGCGCAATATTGAACGGATAGGCGACCACGCCACCAATGTCGCCGAAATGGTCTATTTCGCCGCCACCGCCGAATATATGCCCGACCGCAATGAGCGCAAGGGCACGTAATTCCCCCATTGAAAGCCCCCCATTTTGACCGCCCCCCACCTCCTGCTTGTTGAAGACGACCCCGCGCTGGCCGAACTGCTAGAATTTCGCTTCCGCGCCGAAGGTTATCACGTCTCGCATACCGCCGACGGCGATGAGGCGCTGCTGCTGGCGCTGGAACATGTCCCCGATCTGGTGGTGCTGGATTGGATGATCGAAGGCACCAGCGGGATAGAGGTCTGCCGCCGTCTGCGCCGTGACAAAGCCACCAAACATGTGCCGATTATCATGTTAACTGCGCGAGAGGCCGAGGATGACCGCGTGCGCGGATTGGAAACCGGCGCCGATGATTATCTGACCAAACCCTTCAGCCCCCGCGAACTCATCGCCCGCGTCGCCGCAATCATGCGCCGCATCCGCCCCGCTCTGGCGGGGGAAATGCTGGTCGCCGGAGATTTATCGCTTGATGCCACCGCCCACCGCGTCACCCGCAACGGCATAAACCTCAACCTTGGCCCCACCGAATTTCGCCTTTTGCGCTATTTTATGGAACATAAGGGCCGGGTTTTTGCCCGTGGGCAATTGCTGGATGCGGTCTGGGGCAATGATGCCGAAATCGAACTGCGCACCGTCGATGTCCATATCCGCCGCCTGCGCAAAGCCATCGAACAAGACGGCACCCCCGACCCCATCCGCACCGTGCGGTCAGCAGGCTATGCGTTGGAAGCGGTGTAAGAAGGAAAGGAATTGGGGGCTTTTTGCCCCCAAACCCCCATTGACGTCTCCCGACGA
>JBEAOQ010000221.1:0-6495 GCA_041164845.1 Pseudomonadota bacterium
CTAATCCCCCGCTATCGTCAACCCATCGACCCGCACCGTCGGCGTGTTGACCATTCTGTGCATTTCCAAATCATTGGCGGGGATCAACTGGGCATATATATCAATCAAATTGCCCGCCACCGTAAATTCCGCCACCGGCCCCGCAATTTCGCCGTTGACAATGCGAAAGCCCGATGCCCCCCGGCTGTAATCGCCGGTCACGCCATTGACCCCATGGCCGATCATTTCGGTGATATAAATGCCATCGGCAATATCCGCCATCAATGCCGCCGGACTAAGCGCGCCCGCCGCCAGATGCAAATTGCTGGAAGCCACTGATGGCGCGCCATTGCCGCCACGCGCCGCATGACCGCTGGGCTGTAACCCCAATTGCCGCGCCGATGCGCTTTCCATCAGCCAGCCGGTGAGGCGGCCATTTTCGATCAGATTGCGCCGGCCTGTCGGCAGCCCTTCCCCGTCAAAAGGCCGTGATCGCAAACCGCGTGGCCGATGCGGGTCATCACAGATGCAAATCGCGCTATCAAACAATTGGCTCTCCTCGCGCCCCAGCAAAAAACTGGCCTTGCGCGCTATGGCCATGCCCGACATTGCCCCCAGCAAGGGCGAGAGCAAACTGCCGCTGACCCTTGGATCAAACACCACCGGCATGACCCCGCTCTTGACCCGCCCAGGGTTCAAACGCGCCACCGCCCGCTGCCCAGCCATAAGGCCAATTGCCTCGGCAGGGGGCAGATCAGCGGCAAATCGTGCGCTGCGCCAGGCATAATCACGCTGCATCTGGCCACCCTCACCGGCAATCACGCTGGCGCTGATCGACCGGCTTGTCCCGCCATAAGCGCCCGAAAACCCATGGCTGGTGGCCAGAGCCATAATCGCCCGCCCCGCGCCCGCGCTGCCGCCTTCGCTATTGGTCACGCCTGCAACGCTGCGCGCTGCATCCTCGGCCTCCTCGGCCCACTGGCGCAAGCTCTGCGGGCTAGGCTCCGCGTCATCTTCCATATCCAGCGGCAAAATCCGCCCCTGCGTCAACATCTCTTGCGGCGCTAAACCGGCATAGGGATCTTCGGGCGCGGCACGGGCCATCGCCACCGCCCGCTCGGCCAAATGATCCAATGCCGCATCGCTTAAATCGCTGGAACCAATGCTGGCCGAACGCTGGCCAATAAACACCCTTAGGCCAATATGCTCGCTTTCTGATCGTTCCACATCTTCCAATTTACCCAAACGGATCGACACACTCTCGGATGCATCGGCCAAATAGACCGCATCACCGGCATCAGCCCCCCATTTGCGCGCACGGGAAATCAGCGCATCAGCGCGGGCTTGGGCTTCGGATAAGGACAGCATGACGCGGGGAAAACTCCAATTTCAATCCCGCCCAATGCAAGGCGCGGATGAAAGCCCCCTAGCGAGGCTGATGGATGAGAGCAATCGTGATGCAAAGTGAATCAGGTTAACACCATTGCCAGCAACCGAAACACGCCGGTAATGGCGAATGGCAGACCAACCGCCAATAGCCACAGAACAATCAGATCATGGCGAAAATAGGATCGCAGCATCGGATCAGCGGCTTGGGCATCGCTCAACCGGTTCCAGCGGCGTTCAAAACGGCGGCACGAGGGGATAATCGCCACCACCAGAATAATCAGCGCCAGATAGGGCAGCAAAGACCCGCCCTCGGCCTTCAATGCGCCCATCGTGACAAAGATTTGCAGACCTGTATAGACCAGCAAGGCATAAGCGATATTATCGCTCATTTTCTTGCGAAAATCGAGGGGCTTGGCGGCGGGCGGGGTATTATGAGCCTGAGATATATGGGTATCAAGACCCACACCTGCTTGCTGAACCATATCCGTTTGCCCCGTTTCCGGCCGTGCCTTTGGCATCGGCTCTCTCCTTTGTTTCAGAGCTGCAATAAAACACTGTTATTGCCACGTGGCAAGCGCATTTACCGTAATTTTGCAAATCGGCGATAATGCGCAATTTTGTTTCACCATGCATAAATCCTGCCAATTTGCTGCATGTGCTTGCCGTTCGCAAAAGAGGCCTCTAAACTGGTTGCATATTAGGTGTTGAATAGGATCATTTGCCCCATATGACGCAGGAAACTATCACGAATAATGCGGACATAGTCTCTGCGGCTAATGGCCTAGAAGTCGTCTCGATCGCCAAAAGCTATGATGGCCGCGCGGTGCTGTCCGATATTTCGCTCTCGGTGGCCAAAGGCGAAGTTCTCGGGCTGTTGGGGCCAAATGGCGCGGGCAAAACCACCTGCTTCTATTCGATCATGGGCTTGGTTCGCCCCGATTCGGGCCGAATTTTGCTTGATGGTGTCGAAATTACCAAACTGCCGATGTATCGCCGCGCCATTTTGGGGCTGGGCTATCTGCCGCAGGAAACCTCGATTTTTCGCGGATTAACCGTCGAACAAAACATCAGTGCGGTGTTGGAATTAAGCGAACCCGATCCGGAAGTCCGCGCCTCTGAACGCGAACGTCTGCTCGATGAATTTGGCCTGACGCGGCTGCGCCACAGCGCGGCAATGGCCCTGTCGGGGGGGGAACGGCGGCGCTGTGAAATTGCCCGCGCCTTGGCCGCCAAACCGTCGATCATGCTGCTGGATGAGCCCTTCGCCGGCATTGATCCGCTGTCCATCGGCGATATTCGCCATCTGGTGATTGATCTGAAACAGCGCGGTATCGGCGTGCTGATTACCGATCATAATGTCCGCGAAACATTGGATATTGTTGACCGTTCCTGCATTATTTATGGCGGACAAGTGCTGTTTTCCGGCAGTCCCGAAGCCTTGGTCGCTGACGAAAATGTCCGGCGGCTCTATCTGGGCGAGGGATTTAGCCTGTAATTCACATGGCACTCGGCCCACGCCTTGATATCCGGCAATCACAATCGCTGGTGATGACCCCGCAATTGCAGCAAGCGATCAAGCTGCTGGCGCTGTCCAATCTGGAAATTGAGGCTTTTATCGGCGAGGCGCTGGAAGCCAATCCTTTGCTGGAAATGGGCGAGGCTCCGTCCACCGCCCCGGAAATCGACGCGATTGAGCCGGATTTGCGCCGCACCAGCTTGGAATCGTCACCAGTCGATCAGCTGATTGGCGAAGGGCGTGGGGCCGAGGATCGCCCACTGGACGTCGATAGTGGCGCGCTGGATCGCGACCGCGATACTGGCGATTCCCCGGCATTTGAGGGCGAAGCGCGGGGGATAAGCGGCGGAGAAGCCCCGGAAATTGACGAATATGGCGAAAATTTGGGGTCATTAGCCGATCACCTTCATACCCAGATTGGCTTGCAATTTGGCGATGCGGCGCATGACCCAAAAATGGTGGCTATCGGCCGTGCGCTGATTGATTTGCTGGATGATGCTGGATATTTAACTCTTAGTTTAGAGGAGTTTGCGGTGGATATGGGGTTGCCTTTGCGCGACGCTGAATCCGCTTTGCGGCTGGTGCAGATGCTGGATCCCGCTGGGGTTGGGGCGCGCAATTTGGCCGAATGTATCGCCCTCCAAGCCCGCGAGGCCGACCGTTATGACCCGATTATGGCGCGGTTATTGGACAATTTGGATCTGATTGCACGCGGCGAATTGGCGCGTTTACGTCGGATGTGTGGGGTGGATGAAGATGATTTTGCCGATATGTTGTCCGAATTGCGCAATTATGACCCCAAACCCGGCCTCAAATACGGATCATCAGCGGCTGATCCGGTGGTGCCGGATATATTGTTGACCCCCCGCGTTGATGGGGGCTGGAATTTGGCAATCAACCAAGCCACCCTGCCCCGGGTGATGGTCAACCGCAGCTATTATCTGGAAATGCGCGGCGCTTGCGATGACAAGAGCGCAAAGGGCTGGCTTTCCGAAAAATTGGCCGATGCCAACTGGCTGATAAAGGCATTGGATCAACGCCAAAAAACCATATTGAAAGTCGCCAGCGAAGTCGTCCGCCATCAGGACGGGTTTTTCCGACACGGCGTGGCCCATCTCAAACCGCTGACTCTGCGCAGTGTCGCCGAGGCCATTGCCATGCATGAATCCACTGTCAGCCGCGTGACATCCAACAAATATATCCTCTGCCCACGTGGCACGTTTGAGCTGAAATATTTCTTCACCTCGGGGGTGGCATCATCCGATGGCGAAGGCAATGCTTCGGCGGAAGCGGTCAAAGCCGCGATTAAGCAGTTGATTGATACCGAAGACGCCAAAGCGATCCTGTCGGATGACACACTGGTTGATTTGTTGAAAGGCAAAGGCTTTGATCTGGCCCGCCGCACCGTGGCCAAATATCGTGAAGCGATTGGTCTGGGCAGCTCTGTGCAGAGGCGGCGGCAAAAGGCATTGGCGGACGCGGGGAAGCGGTAAGTATTAATTATGATACTCTATGTATCAATTCCTATAAATACTAACCACCCTTAACATATACGCAACTTGCTATGTTTATTTTTGTTTTACAGTGTCGATAATTTGATAATATCTCCAAATAAACCATCGCCGCCATCATAATGTGATGCGGCGACATATAAGGGGAAGGCATATGGCATTTGTTCAAACCCACAGTGGCAAAAATCGCACCGCTACTCTCGCTGGCGTTGTTGTGGTTCATGGCGTCGCGCTGTATGCGCTGGTGGCTGGCCTGTCGGGCATATTGCCCCTGCCGCCCAGAATTGCTCATAATGAATGTATTTCCTGCGCCATCCCCCTTCCGCCGATCACCGATCCCATCCGCAAAAAACACGCCAAGGATCATAACAAGCTGATCAAAAGCACCTCATCAGAAACAACCACCAAAACCGCTGACCCCACCGCCAAAACCGACACCACAGCCACCGGAACCGGCCCTATCATCGAATCGGGCGGCGATACAGGGGTGGTTGAACCGATCAAACCCGCGTCCTTCACCCCGCGCGGCGCCGCACCATTGGGCAATACCGCCGCATGGGCCGGAACCGATGATTACCCGACAATGGATTTGAATCTGGGCCATGAAGGCGTCACCAAATTCACCCTAACCATCGGCACAGATGGCCGCGTGGCCGGTTGCCAAGTGACCAAATCCAGCGGTTATCGCGGGTTGGATGCCGCCACCTGCACCCTGATACGCAAGCGCGCCCGATTTACCCCCGCCAGCGATGCCACCGGTGCCAAAGTGATCGGCAGTTACAGCGGGTCGATGCGCTGGCAAATGCCGGTGGAAGGGTAAAACCAAGTTTCGTAGATTTTGTCCCATCTTCCTTTGGGGGAGGGGCTGGGGGTGGGGGTTCCAAGCCGAGGTTTAGAGCCACAACGCTAACGGCAGCACACCCCCACCCAACCTCCCCCTCAAAGGGGGAGGAGTCTGTGTGTTTATATCGCCGCAGTTTGGAATAAATTCCCCAGAAAAACCCTTCATGTGAGCTCCCCTCCCCTGAAAGAGGGGGTGGGAAGAGGAGCTCACATGAAGGGTCAAGCCGATGGGTTCAAACCCTAGTAAAACAGGTCTATTCAATAGCCATCCTGCCATTTGGCGATGGCCACCGCGCCTTTGCCATTACCGACAATCGCCCCCCAGACATCGGCGTCGCTGTCGGTGTCGATGCTGTCGAACATGCGTTCATAGAGGATGGTATATTTCCCCACAGCCAAAGACCGCACCTGTTCCAAACTTTCGCCAGCCAGAATGACAATATCCTTGTTATCCTTGTTCATGGCAACAGACCCTATTTTTATCATGATTGTGCGACGCGAATCATATCTAGCGGCAAAGAATATAATTGCCCGTGATGGGCGTCACGCGACAGATGAATAATGCGAAATGGTATAGCTCACGAGAGATATCAATCCGTCCCCAACCCCACCGGAACTCCTTTCACGCTGTTCCGAGGCTCCTTTACCTGTGGAAGGTAAGGCGGATTGGTCAAGGTGGTTGCGGGCCGCGTTGATCGTGTAGGACAAACTTACGAGGCCACTGCTGGAAATCGGCAATTCCAATTGCGTGGCCCCGGCAAACTGATCCTTGCCCACCACTTCGATCAAAGCTCCAAAGCCAATGCTGGCAAGTTTGGCACGCGGGCTGCGTGAAAAGCCGCTGAGCGCGAATGTGCGATCAATGCGTTTTATTAGGTGTTTAGTCCCGGCATTTGATGGTGTAATGTTGAACCATCAATGGAAGGACTCGCTATGGGACAGATTCTACATGGGAGCGCCCGGACGACAGAGGCAGTCCGTCGAGCGATACCACCCCGTTCTGCAACGGGGCAGGCGGCGTCAAGAGAGCCTGATCGCCCTGTCCAAGCGTTACGGGATCAACCCGAAGACGGTGGCCAAATGGAAGAAGCGTACAGCGGTCAAGGATCTGCCGACTGGACCGAAGGACGCTCATTCAACGGTGCTGAGCATCGAGGATGAAGCGGTCATCGTTGCGTTCCGCAAGCACACGCTACTGCCTCTTGATGACTGCCTTTACGCCTTGCAGGCGACTATTCCGCACCTGACGCGCTCGTC
>JBEAOQ010000222.1:0-2704 GCA_041164845.1 Pseudomonadota bacterium
GTATTAGGTAATAATAATTATTTTAGTATTGCCACCTAAGATGACCATCACACATATTGATTTTTGACAATTTATCGGTCAAATTCATACCCAATCTGTGAAAAACCCATCCAACCCGAAAGAGCAATAATGGAAAATGCGGAAAAAATGAGCATCTGGAACAAGCTCATCTCGGGCAGCAATAACCGCAAAAGCCGCCTCCATGATGAATTGGGCAATCGTATCGCCCTCTCGCAACTGCTGCGCAACGGGCCAAAGGCTATCTTCAGCTGGATCATCGGATCAACTGCCGAAGTGCCGTGGATTTCCTATGATGGCCGCAAGGTCATGTTCAAACATCTCACCAAAAATAGCCGCGTTCTGGAGTTTGGTTCGGGTCGTTCAACCATGTGGCTGTGCCGTCACGCCGGTTATGTTGTCTCCGTCGAAGAAAACGAAGGCTGGTATAATATGATTTCCAGCCAAATTATGCAAAATACCAATGTTGAATATCACTTCGCCAACACCAAAGAAGAATATATCGCGGCGGCTGGTGATACCCAATATGACCTCATTCTCGTCGATGGCCGTTGGCGCGACACTTGCACCGATTTTGCCATGCAACATCTGGCTCCGGGCGGAGCGATCTATCTGGATAATGCCGACAAATCGGTCAATGAATATGATGGCAGCATCCCCCGCGCCCGCCAAGACATTCTCGATTTCGCCGCCAAACACAATATGCCCATCCGCCAATTTATTGACTGTGGCCCCCGATTAATATACACGTTCCAAGGGGTTATGGTCGGAGGCGCGGTTGATTAATCACTTGGTTGTAGGGTGACAAAGCTATCCATCACCCGTTTCTGCCCCGCCGTGTCAAAATCTATCTCCAGCTTATTGCTTTCTTGCGCCAGCACCACGCCATAACCAAATTTCTGATGAAACACCCGCGTCCCAACACCCATATCTGAACGCGGCGGTGCGGCAAAACTGGCCGCGCTGTGGGTGCTGGTATGCGTGCTGGGCCGCGTATTCAACCGCGCCGTCGCCTGATAGGCTGATCCACCAGCCCAATTCGCCGATCCACCACCGCCCCACATCCCGCCGCCGCCCGATAATGAACTCTCGACCTCGACATGCGCCTGCGGCAATTCACCAATAAACCGCGATGGTATCGCACTGGTCCACTGCCCATAAATCCGCCGATTACCCGCGTGCAAAATCGTGCAGCGCCGCCGCGCCCGCGTAATCGCGACATAGGCCAGCCGCCGCTCCTCCTCCAATCCCGCCAACCCGGTCTCATCCAGCGATCGTTGCGACGGAAACACCCCTTCCTCCCACCCGGGCAAAAACAGATTGTCAAATTCCAACCCCTTCGCTCCATGGATGGTCATAATTGTCACTTTTTCGGTATCGTCGCGGCCCTCATTGTCCATCACCAGACTGACATGCTCCAAAAAATCGCCCAGCGTTTCATATTCTTCCATCGCCCGTGCCAATTCCGACAGATTCTCCAGCCGCCCCGCCGCCTCAACGCTCTTCTCAGCCTGCAACATCGCGGTATAGCCGCATTCATCCATGACAATCCGCACCAATTCCGCTGGCGATGTCGTCTTGGCCGCATCGCGCCACCGCGCAAAATCGCGCATCAAAGCCAGCAAAGTCGCCCGCGCTTTCGTCGGCAATTCATCGCTATCGACCAAAGCCAGCGCCGCCGCCGCCATGGGCACGCCGCCCGCCCGCGCCAGTCGGTGCAACCGCTCCAGCGCCTTATCCCCCAACCCGCGCTTGGGCACATTCACAATCCGCTCAAACGCCAGATCATCCGCGCTTTGCGCAATCAAGCGTAAATAGGCCAGAGCATCGCGGATTTCCGCCCGCTCATAAAACCGAAAACCGCCTACAATCTTATAGTTAAGCCCAATAGCTATAAAACGATCTTCAAATTCGCGGGTCTGAAATTGCGCCCGCACCAAAATCGCCACCTTGTCCAGCGGCGCACCTTCACGCTCCAATCGCTCAATCTCATCGCCTATCCGCCGCGCTTCCTCCGGCCCATCCCACACCCCAATCACCCGCACGCGGTCGCCGCCCGCCAGCTCGGTCCACAGACGCTTACCCAGCCGCTGACTATTGGCATCAATCAGTCCCGACGCCGCCGCCAAAATATCCGGCGTTGATCGGTAATTCTGCTCCAGCTTAATCACTTTCGTGCCAGGAAAATCTGTCTCAAAACGCAAAATATTGGCAATTTCCGCCCCGCGCCATGAATAAATCGACTGGTCATCATCGCCGACCACACAGATATTCCGCCGTGCCTGCGCCAACAGCCGCAACCACAAATATTGCACCTGATTGGTGTCCTGATATTCATCCACCATAATATATTTGAACCGCTGCTGATACAGCTCCAAAATATCCCGATGGTCGCGCAATATCCGCAGGCTATGCAGCAACAAATCGCCAAAATCGCAGGCATTCAGCGCCTTCAGCCGATCCTGATACAGCCGGTAAAACGCCCGCCCCTTACCATTGGCCCAGGCCTCATTATCCCCCGCCGCCAAATCCGCCGGATACAGCCCCTTGTTCTTCCAGCCATCAATCAATCCGGCCAATTGCTTGGCCGGCCAGCGTTTTTCATCCAATTCCTCGGCGCGGATCAGCTGTTTCAACAGACGCAACTGGTCATCCGTATCAATAATCGTGTAATTGGCCTGCAACC
>JBEAOQ010000223.1:0-3147 GCA_041164845.1 Pseudomonadota bacterium
ATTAACAGGGGCAGTTTCATGTCCTATGCGCACTATGAAATGGAGCCATTCTCGCTCCGGCATCAGCCAAATCTCGCTAAGAGCTTGGGTGGTGCTTGGCTTGAGATTAACTGGCTGAGGCCTTTGCATAAAGCGCCATAAATCGTGCGAAACGGTCGGGCGGTAGCAGCTCTTTGGGGTTGTAATAGACATCAAAGGCGGGGATGTCTGATGGCAGGGCGACCCATGGCATCCGTTCGGCGGCATGAACCACGGCATCGGGTTTGAAGGCGGCGCTGTCGTCCAATGTGCCGACGCGAACGCCTGCGCCCAAGCGGCCAAAGCGGGGATAATAGCTGAATAGGGCCGAGCCACAGCTGGCACAGCGGCAGATGATGTGCTGGCCGCCGCTGCCCGATTTGAAACCGTGTTCGGTGAGCGTGCCTGAAGTGAGCTGGATGCTCTCGCTTTCATAAAAGGCGTTGACCACCGAGGTGGAGCCGGTTTGTTGTTGGCATTGTTTGCAGTGGCAATTGTTGATGAAGATGGGCGTGCCGGTGAGTTGGTAGCGGGTGGCACCGCAGCCACAGCCGCCGGTGTGAGTTTGGGTTTCGGGCATGGGTGGCTCCTTGGTTGTGGGTGAATTTAGCTTCGCCTGTGCGGATTTGCAATGCGGGGGGTGGGTTGGGTGTTAGGATAGGTGTAGTTTGACAGACCCCACCCCAACCCCTCCCCTAAAGGGGAAGGGGCTTAAGTTGTGGATTTTTTCGCCAGCATATCCCAGATGAAAATACCCAGCGCGGCCCAGATTATCACAAAGCTGAGCAGTTGGATCGGGCGCAGATGTTCGTGGAAGACGAAAATGCCCAATAAAAAGGCGAGGGTTGGCGAGATATATTGGATGAAGCCGAGGGTCGAATAATCCATACGGCGGGCGGCAGCGGCGAACAGCAACAGCGGGGTGGCGGTAACGATGCCGGATAATGCGGTGAGCCAGATCAGGTTCGGATGATGATGCAGGCTGGTGCCGGTATTTTGACCGGAAAGATGCACCAGCCACAGCACGGCGGGCAGCAGCAATAGGGCGGTTTCCATGGTCAGGCCCGGCAGAGATTCCACCGGCGATAATTTGCGGACCATGCCATAAAGCGCGAATGTGGCGGCGAGCGACAGGCTGATGCTGAGCGTATCGAGCGCGCCCCAGATCAGCACGGTGACTCCCAGAGTGGCGAGGCCGACGGCCAGCCAGCCACGGCGCGAGAGCTTTTCGCCCATAAACAGCGTGCCGAGCAGGACATTGACCAATGGGTTGATATAATAGCCAATGCTGGCGGCGAAAATGTGGTTTTGTTGGACGGCGAAGATATAGATCAGCCAATTGCCGCCAATCAGCAGCGCGCTGAGGGTCATTAACCCCAGCAATTTGGGGCTGCGCAGGATCGCCCAGATTTGGCTGGTTTGGCGGGTGATGAGGATCAGCAATGTGCAGACGGGAACCGTGGAAATAATCCGCCAGCCGACAAATTCAACCGGCGCAATATCGTGTAATTGGCGCAGATAGAGGGGTAGCAAGCCCCAGATGATATAGGCGAAAAAGGCCATGATAAGGCCATTTTGCGCGTGTTTTATATGTGATCTGGCCTGTTCAGGCATATGTTCTGGCCTTATCAGGCATATGATCTGGCCTGTTCAGGCATCGGCAAAACCGACGCCAAGGGTGGCACGGGGTTGGTCCATTTCGGCAGATGACACCGGATAGGCGCAGCTGTCGGCCAGATAGGAGCCGCCAGCGCGTTGATTGCCCGATAGGCCGGTGCCGCCCAAGGGTGCGGCGGGCAGGTCGGCGGTGGTCGGGCGGTTCCATGTCACCATGCCAGCGCGGATATTGGCCCAGAAACGGTTGTATTCTTGTGGGGTGCCGCCAATCAGCCCAGCGGTCAGGCCGTAGCGGGTGGCATTGGCTTCGGCGATGGCGGCATCGAAATCATCAACGCGGATGACTTGGAGCAATGGCCCAAACAGTTCGACATCTGGGCGGTCGGCAACTGCGGTGGTGTCAATGATCGCTGGGGACACAAACGGCAGACCGGCGCGCAGTCGCACCATATGTTTGATCGCTTTGCCGCCATTGCTGAGCAGATAAATGAAACTTTCGGTCAGGCCATCGGTGGTCGGATAATCGCTGACCGGCCCCATAAACGGCGCGGGATCATCGAAGGGTGCGCCGCAAATGATGCGATCCGCCTGTTTTTTGACCGCCGCCATCAGCGGGTCATAGATGCTGGATTTAACGATCAACCGCCGCGCCGCTGTGCAGCGTTGGCCCGCGCCCAGAAAGGCCGATTGGATGATAAGGGTCGCGGCGTCTTCGATCAGCGGTGTATCCCAGCAGACCAGCGCATTATTGCCGCCCAGATTAAGCTGGACAATTTTATCGGGGCGCGAGGCCAATTTGCGATTGAGGCCGATGCCGACGTGGGCCGAGCCGGTGAACAATACGCCATCGACGCCATCATGCAGGGCCAGCGCCTGACCGTCGCTGCCATGCCCGATAAGCAGCTGGATGACGGTCGCGGGGACGCCCGCCGTGTGGAAGCATTGCACCAGAATTTCGGCGGTGGCCGGGGTTTTTTCCGAAGGTTTTAGCACCACGACATTGCCCGCCAGGAGCGCAGGCAGGATGGCGGCGATGGGGGCCAAGGCGGGCTGGCTGCACGGGCTGATGACCGCCATGACGCCATGCGGTTTGTGGCGCACGGCCACCACCCCTTGCAGGGCATTGTCCAATTTGCGCTGGGGGCAGCGTTCGCCGTGGCTGCGGGCGGCGATTTCGACACGGGCGAGAACCGAGTCTACTTCATTGATGGCATCCCACAAAGGTTTGCCGGTTTCGCGGGCGATGGTGCGGGCAAGATTGTCGGATTCTTTGCGCAGTTCATTGACAAAACGGCGCATAAGTTCGGTGCGGTTGGCCAAGCTTTGCGCCGCCCAATTGGGCCAAGCGCGGCGGGCGCGTTGAACCAGTTCATCAGCATTGCCTATTGCCCCGCGCCAGACTTCGGCACCGGTTGCTGGCTCGATCGAGATGATCTCGGTGGCGCTCACATTTTGTCCTGTCTATTATTTGTCATTGGCCCAGTTGCGAGTTGGGCGCTTTTCCTTTGCGGC
>JBEAOQ010000224.1:0-7098 GCA_041164845.1 Pseudomonadota bacterium
GTGCGGCGCAGGATTGAACCGGTGACGACGATGGTCGCCTCTTCTTTGTCAGCCGCTGCCGGAGCAGGTGTGGCTGGTTTGGTTTGCGCAAATGCTGGAGCCGACAGCAAAGCTGCGCCCAGAACCAGCGGCGCAGCGCCGGTTTTCAAGATAGAGAGAATGGAGGTTTTCATTGGTAGACCCCTGTAAAAATCAGAACAGCCGGATGGCGTGCCCTTGCCCGATTCCGCCCGATATTTTTGTCTGCAACCCGAATTTTGAATCGGTGAATGCACACAGAAATGGGATTTCGTGCGGAAATGATGCGCCTTAATGGCAAGTGCGTGGGCATGAGAAAAGCGGTTAACAGGCTTGTCAGTAGATTAGTTTCATCCTGTGGCGATTATGTCACATTTATGAAGTGGTTGCTGATTAACCATGTGGTTCATGGGCAGATTGGAAAAGACATTTTTTACCTGTCGCGCCAGAATGCGGGTAATATAATTATATTTTTGGTGTGATTTTCTATAGCTTATATGCTTTATACCGATTGAATCGCAAAGCCGATTGGCGCGTGGGCGCGTCAGCCGTCGCTGGTGAATAAAAGAATCGCATTTTCCGCAAAACGGTAATTTGCTGGGTTTACGGGTGGGTCGGGGCCACAATAGTGCTATTTTTTAGCGCAATCGGCATGGTGGGAGCCAATAATTCGGCATCGAGTCGCGCCTCTTTCCAGCGCAAGCTCCAATGCAGATGCGGCCCAGTGGCGCGTCCGGTCATCCCCACCCGCGCCACGACCTGCCCCTGTCGCACGACATCACCCAGCTTAACCACCAAGGCCGAACAATGCAGCATGGCGCTGGATAGGCCCATGCCGTGGTCGATAATCAACAGATTGCCTTCCAATGAGAAGGGCCTATCCGCCGCCAAAACCACCACCCCATCGGCGGGGGCCACGATTGGTGTGCCGCTGATACCCGCAATATCGGTGCCCGAATGATAGGCCCCCGCCACCCCACGATAGACCCGCTGCGCGCCAAAATGGCCCGACAACCGCCCCTGAACCGGCCAAATAAACGCCTGTTTCCAGCCATTGCTGGCGGGGTTAATTGCCCGTGCCGCGTTGATTTTGGCCAATTCTTCGCTGCGCAGCTTGGCATATTCCGGATCGGTAATGCCCTCTGGTTGGCGCGCTGCGTCAATATGTTCGATCTGCCAGCTGCGCGGGGCAATGGCTAGGGAACCTGTCACCATTGCCCCATCGGCATAGGTCACCAGAATTTGGCTGACGGCAGGGGCATCCCGATCAAAAGCCAGCAAAAAACGGCCATCCGTGGCTATGGCAACGGGCTTGCCGTCGATGGTGATGTTGCGGACAGCTTTGCGGGCCTGGCCACGCAGAAATCCGCCCTGAGTCGCCTGACCCGACAGGGCCAATTCCTGGATCATATTGGAATTTGTTACAGATAAAACAGGGGCTTGGTTACGATCAGCGCAATGGGCAGTCGGCGCAATCACTGCAATTCCTAGCCCAATCCATAAACACCAAACCCGCTTCACTTGGCCAGCAACCGCTTTGTCGCAATGGCGGCGCTGGCATAGGCTTCTTGGCGGGTGACGCTCCAATAGCGCAGGGATTCGAGCGGAATCGCCTCGGCGCTGACCGCGCAAAGCACATAATTGCCATGCGACAACAGGCGGAAACCATTGGGTTCATAGCGCAGCACGGCGGGGCGATCAGCAGAGGACATCAACATAATGCCGCCATTAGCCAATATGCCGCGCTAAAGCAATTTGCCTTGTGAGGGGGGGATTTCCGACGGCACGGCACGGGGGGCAGCTGGTCGTTTAACCTGCGCAACCGCGCCATTGCCATGCGGTGCAACCGCACTTTGACTATGCGGCGCAACCGCCAAATCTCCGTCGCGGAAATGCAGGGTCAGCGCGGTTTCTGCCGCCGCCAGCTCCCGCGCCACCAATGTCTGGCCATTGGCCCCCGTCACCCGCACATAACCGCGTTTTAACACATTATCGGGATTGAGCGATTGCATCATCCGCGCCGCGCTATCTAACTTTGCCCGCTGTTGTTCGCGGCGTGTTATCAGCAAATTTGGTGACAAACGCACCGCCGCCAGCCGATCCTGCGCGCGATGTAACCGTGCCGTCAGCAGCGGCAAAGACAGCCGCCCTGCCACTTTTTGCAAGTGTCCGCCCGCGATCACCACCCGCCCGCCAAGCCCGCGCCGCAAGCGTAGCGCCCCCTCATCCAGCCGCTGCACCGCCATGTTTAACAAAGTTTCGGGACGCGGCAGCCGCTGAATGCGCGCCTCCAGCCTTTCGCGCCCCATGCCAATCGGCCGCACCGCTGCCCGCCGTCCGCGTATCGCCAATTCGGCAATTTGCGCCAATAATTCTTCGCGCACCGGCACCGCCATTTCCGCCGCCGCTGTCGGGGTGGGGGCGCGCAAATCGGCGGCAAAATCGGCCAGCGTCGTATCGGTTTCATGCCCCACGGCGGAAATTATTGGAATGGCGCTGGTCGCAATGGCGCGCACCACCGCTTCCTCGTTAAACGCCCATAGGTCTTCAATCGAACCGCCGCCCCGCGCCACAATTACCAGATCGGGGCGTTTATCATCGGGCATATCGGAAAAACCGCGCACCGCCGCCGCGACTTGGGCCGCTGCCCCCTGCCCCTGCACCAACACCGGCCAGACCAAAACCTGCACCGGAAAGCGATCGCGCAACCGATGCAAAATATCGCGGATGACCGCGCCGGTGGGCGATGTCACCACGCCAATCACCCTTGGCAAAAACGGCAAAGCGCGTTTGCGGCGCGGATCAAACAGCCCCTCGGCCTCTAGCCGTGCCTTGGTCTTGGCCAGCAACGCCAGCAATGCCCCTTCGCCAGCAATCTCCATCCGGTCAATCACGATCTGATAATTCGAACGCCCCGGATAGGTGGTCAGCTTGCCGGTGGCGATCACTTCGATGCCGTCTTCGGGCCGAAAGCCCAGCCGCGCCGCATTGCCTTTCCACATCACCCCGTCAATTTTCGCGCCTTCGTCCTTCAGCGCCAGATAGAGATGACCTGATGCGGCCCGTTTCACCCCCGAAATTTCGCCGCGCAACCGGACAAAACCAAAGCGATCTTCGACCACCCGTTTGAGCAGGGCGGAAATTGCGGTGATGGACATGGCTGGGGCGTTGTCGCCGGGCGCTTCCTTCGCTACCAGCCCATCGGAATCATATTCGGAATCAGAGAAAGAGGCGACCATGAATATCCTGCTGCTGGGTTCGGGCGGGCGCGAACATGCGCTGGCGTGGCGTTTGGCGCAATCCAAATTGCTAGATGGTGGCGGAAAATTATTCGCTGCCCCCGGTAATCCGGGCATAGCGCAATATGCGCAAAATGTCGTTCTTGACGTTACCGACCATGCCGCCATTGTGCAATTTTGTGCGGTCATGGCGATTGGCTTGGTGGTGATCGGCCCCGAAGCGCCGCTGGTGGATGGGTTGGGTGATGTTTTGCGTGCTGCTGGTGTCGCCACATTTGGCCCCAATAAATTGCCTGCGCAACTCGAAGGCAGCAAGGGCTTCACCAAAGACCTGTGCCAACGGGCCAATATCCCCACCGCCGCCTATGTAAGGGTGAATAATGCGGATGAGGCCAGCGCCGCGCTTAAAAATTTCACCATCCCCGTGGTTATCAAAGCCGATGGACTGGCAGCGGGCAAGGGTGTCACTGTCGCCGTGACCCGTGATGAGGCCGAAGCCGCATTGGCCGATATTTTCACCGGACGCTTTGGTGAGGCGGGTGATTCGGGGGCGGGCGCATCAGCGGTCATCGAAGAATTTATGGAAGGCGAGGAGGCCAGCTTTTTCGCGCTGACCGATGGCACCAATATTCTCCGCTTTGGCTCGGCCCAAGACCACAAGCGGGTAGGCGAAGGCGACACCGGCCCCAATACCGGCGGCATGGGTGCCTATAGCCCCGCTCATGTGCTCACCCCTGCGCTGGAAGACCAAGTGATGCGCTCCATCATCGCGCCTACGGTTGCCACTTTGGCGGCGGAAGGAATGCCCTATTCGGGTGTGTTATTCGCCGGATTGATGTTGACCAGCGAAGGCCCCAAACTGATCGAATATAACGCCCGTTTTGGCGATCCCGAATGCCAAGTGCTGATGATGCGGTTGGAAAGCGATCTGGGGCAAATATTATTGGCCTGTGCGCAAGGACGGCTGGACAGTATCCCCGCCCCGCGCTTTGCCGATGATACGGCGCTGACCGTGGTGCTGGCGGCTGGCGGTTATCCCAACACGCCGAAAAAGGGCGGGGCAATCAGCGGGCTGGACAGGGCCGAAGCCACAGGCGCGAAAATTTTCCACGCCGGAACTGCGTTGGTCGATGGGACATTACAGGCCAATGGCGGGCGGGTGCTGAATGTCACCGCCAGCGGCGTATCGGTGCGTGAGGCGCAATCCCGCGCCTATGCCGCCGTCGATGCGATCCATTTCCCCGATGGATTTTGCCGCCGCGACATCGGAGCAAGGGAAGTGGCGCGGGAGATGGTGGGGTAACCAAATTTAAAAGCAAAAATACCCCTATCTCCCGCTTACCATTGACTTTCCTTTTTCATAAAAACCTTGCTATCATCACCGAATTACAGCGCGAGAAATCGGCATGGAATGGATAGTGGCAATGACCTATTTATGGCTGAAATCGGGTCATATTATTTTTGTGATATTTTGGATGGCGGGGCTGTTTATGCTGCCGCGTTTTTTTGTCTATCATCAGGAATCCGCATTGGATTCGCCCGAAAATGCGCTGTGGGCCGAGCGTGAGGGTAAGCTACTCAAAATTATCATGTGGCCGTCGATGATCTTGGTGTGGGTTTTTGGCCTGAGCATGGCGATCAGTATTGATGCCTTTGCCCAAGGCTGGTTTTTGGCGAAACTGCTGCTGGTTTTGGCTTTATCGGCCTATCAAGTCTGGCTGGCCCATTATGCGCAATCTTTGGCGCGGGGCGAACGTCGGTTAAGCGGCAAGCAATTGCGATTGCTTAATGAAATTCCCGGATTGGCGGCTGTGGTCATCGTGGTTTTGGTGGTGGTGAAGCCGTTTTGATTCAATCACTCTCAAACATCTCGGTAATATCCGCCAGTTTTTCACGCAGCGGGCCGCGTTTATCTTCGTCGGTTTTGCCCAGGCGGACGATGGTCAGATGCTGATTTGGCGAGACAATGACATATTGCCCGCCATGCCCCAGACAAGCGAAGAGATTTTCTGGCGCCCGTCTGGGGAACAACACTTCGGATCCATCGCTTTGCGGATAATTGAGCCATAATTGCGCGCCATAGCCCGGGTTATGCGGGTTGGGGGTGGTCATAAATGTCACCCAATCACGCGGCAAGATTTGCGCCCCACGCACCGACCCCATATTGCGCAGAAATTCCCCAAATTTTGCCCAATCGCGGGCCGTGCCGTGAATCAAACTGCCGCCGATCAAACTGCCGGCGGCATCAAATTCGCCGCGCATCGAATGCATCCCCAATGGATCAAACAAACGCGTGTGGAGATATTCGGCAACCGCTTGCCGCCGCAAAGTTGGATCGGGGCTGTCGGTCAAAACCCGCGCCGCCAAATCGGCCAAAATCACCGTGGTTTCGGTGGAATAGAGCCATTTGCTGCCCGCCGCATATTGCAAAGGCTGGGCTTCGGCATAGGCGGCCATATCATCGCGGCCATCGAGAAACAGCATCCGCACCGTATCGGATGTGGGCACCGGCTGGGCCTGTTCGACATGCCGCAAGCCAGAGCGCATTTGCAACAATTGTTTCAGGGTAATTTCGCCGCGCGGATCGCCCGCCCTTTGCCACATCGGAATCGGCGCGGTTTTGTCCAAAGCCAAACGGCCATCGGCCACCAACAACCCGATCATCACGCCGGTAATGCTTTTGGACATCGACCATCCGACCAGCTTGCTGTCGCGGTTATATCCTTCGGCATAGCGTTCGGCGACAATTCGGCCATTGTGCAATATCAGAAATGCGCGGGTTTCGCCCATGGCGGGATCGGTGAACAGATCATCGACTGCCCGTGCCAGCAATTCACGCGGGGCATCCGGCTTGGCGGCAATTGCCGACAGCGCGGTTTGGCTGATCGGTTCACGGGTCGCTGATTTATCCGAACAGCCGAACAGGGCTGGCAGCAAGGCCAGTGTCAAGATAAGGGAGGGGCGGCGCGACAGCATCTGCGCCGCTTCATGCGCAAGGTAATGGGTGATGGCAACTGGAAAGCTGAAATTTCTGCAAGGCAAGGCGCATGGCCAGATGCGCCGAAGCCGCTGGCCGCGCATGATTGTCGCAGGTTTTCTGGTGCTTATCCTGATGGCTGCGGTGATTTATGGCGCATCTATACGATCCACCGCGCTGGCCGGATCGGCCTTTGGTGCCAGAATTGGCTGTTCATGCCATTTTGTCGAAGGCCGAGGGTTAAAAGATTGCCGCAAGGATTTCGAACCGGGCATGGGGATGGTGATGTTAAGCAGCGATGAGGGCGCGCAGACTGTCACCGCGCGCGTGCCGCTGATTGCCAGCCAAACCGCCGCTTTCCGCGAGGGTGAAGGGTGTGTTTTGGAAAAATGGTTTGATTAGCTCAGATGGTTGCAATAAACGCAACATTCACTGCGCCGATCTCACAATGACGTGCTTGCCTGCGGCTGAATTGCTATTAGATTCTGTTGCTGTCGAACGGATATAAGGAGCAAGTGTAGCGGCGTTATCGGTGGTTGTCAGAGATGGGCGATGGTTTCACAGCGCGCATCTTATATGGACAGTTGCTTCGTCGTCATGCTTGCGCGGTTTCCGAAAAGGAGATCTCACCGCATCCAATGACCCGATTCCCCTGAACCAAACTGATAATTGCCAGCTGCTGGGCTTGCGTTCATTATAATGATGCGTTTGGCGCCGAATGGGGGCGGATTCTCCCTAATTTACGGAGAGTATAATGGCATATTCAGATAGTGATTCCTTTGGTGGTGTGACCAGATTAAGCCGTTGGCAAAATTTGACCGCCAATCTGCGCGGTGGCAATAAAACCCTATGGTTTTTTGGTAT
>JBEAOQ010000225.1:0-5018 GCA_041164845.1 Pseudomonadota bacterium
ACGGGAAAAGATGCACATTGACCAATATGTTGATAAAGGCCTGTCCGCCAAATTGCGCGACCAAACCCGTTGCCGCCAACACGGTGAACAAATCCTCTTCGCCTGCCAAACGATACAACACCCGAAAAACAATCGCCAAATACAGCAAGGCAATCAACCCACAGGCAATCAAGCCAAATTCCTCGCCAATTACCGAAAAAATATAATCGGTATGCGCCTCGGGCAGGCTCATTTTCTTTTGCCCCAGCCACATGCCGGTGCCGGTCCAGCCACCGGCGCGCAACGTATCCATCGCCAGATGCACTTGGTCATAGGCGCTGCCCCCGCCAAAAAAACTGTCGATCCGGTTGCGGCCATTTTCATAAAACACATAGGTCGCCGCCAGACCCGCCGCCAATCCCGCACCCACAATCCCAATCCAGCGCAAATTCAACCCCGACAGTAACAACAGCACAAACCACACACCGGTAAACAACATCGATGAGCCAAAATCGGGCTGCATCATCAACAAAAACACCACCAAAGCCAATATCGCCGTCGCCAGCCGCATCACCGGCATCTTCGGATCACGCGGGCGCAGCGACAATATCCAAGCCAGACATATCGCAAAACTGGGCTTCAAAAATTCGGATGGTTGCAAGCCAAACAGCCAGCGCCTTGCGCCATTTTTCACCGTGCCCACATGCGGAATCAACACCAGAATCAGCGCGACAATCATCGCAAAACCCAAAAATATCCCCAAACGCCGCGCCATATCCCGCGACAGGCGCGATGCCCCATACATCAACACCAGACCGACAGATTGCCACCCCAATTGCGCAATAAAAAATGCATTGTCATCATAATGTTTCTTTGCCCCCGACATCCGCCGCGCCGAAGCGGGTGACCCCACCGCCACCGCCACCGCACCCACCACCATCAACAGCAAAATCATCGCCAGTAGCGCCCGATCAATCTCGCGCCACCAATCGGCCAATCCATGCAGGCCAAAACTAGGAATCTCGATATGGATCCCGTCAGCTTTGCGCAAATGGCCCGGAATATAGGGCGGCTGACTGGCCATCAGTCAGCCTCAGCTGGGGCAATATCCCCCGCCGTCAGCGCCAGCACCATCTGGCGAAACGCATCACCGCGCGCTTCATAATCGCGGAATTGGTCAAAACTGGCGCAAGCTGGCGACAACATCACCACATCCCCCTCGCGTGCCGCACATATCGCTGCCCGTATCGCTTCCGACATCATTTCACTGCGCGCTACCGGCATATAGGGGGCCAATATCTCGGCAAAACGCGCCCCCGCATCCCCAATCGTATAGGCCGCCGCAACATGGCCAAACCACGGCGCACATTCATCCAAATCATCGCCCTTGGGCAATCCGCCCAAAATCCAATGGATGCGCTTGTTGGCCCCCGACGCGCTATTTCTTGGCGGGAATGCCGCCAAAGCGGGCGCAGCAGAGGCCGGATTGGTCGCCTTGCTGTCATTGATAAACACCACCCCGCCCGCTTCCGCCACACATTCCATCCGGTGCGGCAGTCCGTGAAAGCTGTGCAATCCCGCCGCAATTACCACATCATCCAGCCCCAAATGCCGCAAAACCGCCACCGCCGCCGCCGCATTGGCGCGGTTATGCGGGCCATGCAGCGATGGCCAATCTTCCTGATCGCCGGGCAGATCCACCCCTTCAATAAACATATGCGGCTGGCCATCGGGGGCAAAGCGCAACATATCCTCATCCATCGCCGCACGGAAATCGACAATCGCCAAGTGACCCATGGCCTGCATCCCAAACAGCCGCGCTTTCGATGCCGCATATCCGGCAAAACCATCATCATAGCGGTCTAAATGGTCAGGCGATAAATTCAGCAACACCGCCACCTCACAGGCCAATGTCCGCGTCAAATCAATCTGATAACTCGACAATTCCAACACATAAACCCCGCCAACCGGCAGCGGCTCCTGCCCCAAAATCGGCAGACCTATATTGCCGCCCATCAGCGACGGCACACCAGCCACCTGCAAAATATGATGCACCAACGCGGTGGTGGTCGATTTGCCATTGGTGCCGGTAATCCCCACCACCCGATGCGCGGGCAAAGCGTCACGGGCGCGGGCAAACAGCTCAATATCGCAGATCAACGGCACATTGGCGGCACGCGCCGCATCGGCAATCGGATGCTTGTTAATCGGCACCCCGGGCGATACCACCACCGCCGCATATCCGGTCAAATCGCTGGTGCAGGGATCGGCCATTTCCAACCGCCCCGCCGCCACTGCCTCGGCATGTTCGGCCAATGCCGCCGCCCTTGGCTCCTCACGCGAATCCCACGCCGAAACCCTAGCCCGGCCCGCCAGCAATGCCGCCAGTGCCGCTTGCCCCGAACGCGCCAGTCCCAACACGGCAAAGCGTTTATCAGCAAAGGCATGGGTGGTAATCATCAGCAGATATTGCGCCTCCCTTACCGCAATTTCAACGTCGAAAGGCCAATCAGTGCCAACACAATCGAGACAATCCAAAACCGGATCACCACCGTCGATTCGGCCCAGCCCTTTTGCTCAAAATGGTGGTGGATCGGTGCCATGCGAAACACCCGCCGTCCGGTGCGTTTATACCAAAACACTTGGATAATCACCGAAGCCGCTTCCAATACAAACAGCCCGCCAACAATCGCCAGCACTATCTCATGATGCGCCGCCACCGCAATCGCACCCAAAGCCCCGCCCAGCGCCAGCGACCCAGTATCGCCCATAAACACCGCAGCCGGCGGCGCATTAAACCACAAAAACGCCAGCCCCGCCCCCATAATCCCCGCGCAAATAATCGCCAATTCGCCGGCACGGGGCACATGGGGAATCCCCAAATAGGCTGAATAATCCGACCGCCCTGCCAAATAAGCAATAATCGCAAATGTCCCCGCCGCAATAATCACCGGCATCGTCGCCAGCCCATCCAACCCATCGGTCAAATTCACCGCATTGCCCGCGCCAACCATCACCACAGCGGCAAAAATATAATAGAACGGCCCCAGCGGAATATAGCGTTTCGACAAAAATGGCACATAAAGATTGGTGCTGATATGGCTGACGATAAAATAGGCGGCAATCCCTGCCACCAGAAATTCCAACGCCAAACGCACCCGCCCCGATACCCCCTTGTGGCTGCGTTTGGTTACCTTGTCATAATCATCCATAAAGCCAATCGCGCCAAATCCGATCGTCACCGCCAGACAGGCCCAAACAAACGGACTGGTCAAATCCATCCACAACACCATCGCCACCACCAGCGAGATCAGGATCATCAACCCGCCCATCGTCGGTGTGCCGCGCTTGGCCAAATGGCTTTGTGGGCCGTCTTCGCGGATCGGTTGCCCCTTGCCCTGCCGCACCCGCAACATCGAAATAAAACGCGGCCCAATCACCAGCCCGACCACCAGCGCGGTAAACAACGCCGCCCCAGCCCGAAAACTTTGATAGCGGATCAGATTGGCAATACCCGGAAAATGCAGCCAATTGGCCAAAAGATATAACATGCGGTTACGACCCGTTTTGTGGTGGCACGGTTTGCGACAGCGCCGCGACAAGCGCCCCTAAACCCACCGAATTAGACCCCTTTATCAGCACCGCATCCCCATCGCGCAGACCAAAATCCGCCAGAATGTCCCGCGCCGCAAGGGCCGATGAACACTGCGCGAAATCGAACCCATTGCCTAGGCTACCCCCCCCAGCTTTCCCCAGTTCCGTGGCAAGTGCCGCCATTTCATCCCCGACCAACAGGGCAAAATCCACCCCAGCATGGCGGACAGGCTCGGCCAGAGCGGCATGAAGCCCGGGGCCAAAATCGCCCAATTCCTTCATCGCTCCCAATACGGCAATCCGCCTTTTGGCTGGCGTAGCCGCCAAAACCGCCAAACTCGCCCGCATCGACGCCGGATTGGCATTATAGCTTTCATCAATCAGCACGGCCCGCCCGCCGTCCTTGGTGGCAATTTGCGTCCGCGCCCCGCGCCCCGCCATGCCCGCCATTTCGGCCAAAGCCAGCCCCGCCGCGCCCAAATCACCGCCCGCCGCCCGCACCGCCGCCATCACCGCCAGCGAATTGACCACCCAATGCTCGCCAGCAGCGGAAATGGTGTAACATAATCGCCGCGCAAAACCGGATTCCGCCCCCATCTCCATCGTCACCAGAGACCCGCCGCCAACCGCACCCACCGCATCCAACAAACGGACATCGGCATGATCGGCCACGCCAAAAGAAACAATTTTCGCCCCAACAGCTTCGGCTGCGCTACGCAAACGCAAATAATGCGGCGAATCCGCAGGGATAATCGCTGTGCCACCCGCTTCTAATCCGGCAAAAATCTCGGCCTTGGCATCGGCAATCGCTTCTTCGCTGCCCAGCATTTCAATATGTGCAGGGGCTATTGTGGTAATCACCGCAATATGCGGGCGCACCTGTGTGGTCAGCGCGGCAATCTCGCCCGCATGATTCATCCCCATTTCAAAAATGCCAAATTTGCTGCGCGCTGGCATCCGCGCCAAGGATAATGGCACCCCGACATGGTTGTTATAGCTTTTGACCGAACGATGCGCCGCGCCTCGGCTGCTGCGATCCAGCGCGGCAAACAAAGCCTCCTTGACCGATGTTTTGCCCACAGATCCGGTCACGCCAATAATCACCGCATCCGCCGACACCCGCGCCCGCGCCGCCCGTCCCAATGCTTGCAACGCGGCAAAGCTGTCCTCAGCACGGATAGTCAGCCCATCAAAATCCTGCTCAACTAATGCCGCTGCGCCCTTGTCCTGCGCCCCCGCAACAAAGCGATGGCCATCCATCGCCTCACCTTTCAGCGCGATAAACAAATCACCACCAACCACCTCACGCGAGTCGATCGCCACACCGGAAATCAGAAATTCGCCGCTCGCCACCCCGCCCACAGCATCCGCAACCGCCCCAGAGTCCCACAAAGCAATCGGCACATTATCATCAGATTCGACCGGCCATGCCATCACTTGTGCCG
>JBEAOQ010000226.1:0-2749 GCA_041164845.1 Pseudomonadota bacterium
ACGAAAGCGCTTCAAATCGCCACCGGCCACCGCGCTGCGTGCGCCAGGTGCCGCCAGCACCAGCAAAGCCCAAGCCTGACCGCCAACATCCGCCGCCCCCATCCACCGCATCGCATTGGCATCCAACCCCGCCGCCAACATCGCCGCAATCACATCGGGCATATCCTGAGCCGACACACTGCCCACCGGCAAACGCGCTGCTGCATAGGCCGTCAGCCCCAACCGCGCATAGCGTTGCAAAGGGCCGCCCGCATCACCCCATAATTTGCGCATGGCATCCAGCCGCGCCGCTGGCGTATCGCCGACATAGGCATCGCGCAGCAGCAAAGCGCGATCCGCCGCCCCGCCTTTGACCCCATCATCGCTGTAAATCTGGCTATAGAGATCGACCATCGCCGCCGCCGATAATATCCCGACACCGCCTGCCCGATCCGCCGCATCTGCCCGCGCCCCCAGCCCCAATATCGGCGATTGCGCAGCCGCATAATCATAGCGCCCATCGCGCCCGGCCATCAATTCATCCGGCGGCGTCAATCCTGTGGCATTGGTAAATGCAAAGCGCCAAGGCGACATTTCACTGACATTGGCCCATTCAATCGTCACCGCCCGGCGGCCCCCCGCCTTACCCGAAGCCCCCGCTGCCCCAGCGTATTTCTGGGCCAACAACATATCAATACGCGGCAAAGCGCCACTATAGGTCAGCCGGTCGAGCTGGGCAAAACCCGCCGTGCCATTGCCCGAAAAAGTCTGGCAAATCGCCGCCATCACCCGCCACTGGCCATCTTTGCGCAGCCCGCCTTGGCTGCTCATCACCGGACAAATACCGGTCATATCGCCACTGGCAATATAGGCATCAAAGGCGGCATTGGTCAGCGCGGCATTATAATTGCCAATATCGACATCCTGCACCAAAGCCCGCGCCGCGCCGCCCTCGCCCATCCGCACCAACAAAGCCGCCCGTTTGGCGATAAAATCTGCCGGATTCATCCCCTGCGGTGCATCCATCCGCGAAGCCAATGCCCGCCGCAGCAAGATATGCCCCCAGCGCGACACCATATTCCCGCCATTGCCATCCAGCGCCGCAGCCACCAAATCACCATTTTGCAAAGCCAAGGCAAACGGCGGCAATCCACCCTCATGCGCGCCAATCACCCCCACTTGCTGCATCGCCCGCCGCGCTGCGGGCGGAATATCATATCGTGGGCGCAGGCCTAGTAATTGATCCAGCTGATCCTGTGGCAATTTGGTGACATCGGTTAATGACGACACCCCTTCGGGGAAAGCCGCCACTTCGCCGCTTTGCTCACCGGTTGCCGCCGCATTCAGTGGCACCACCGGCGCAACCGGAATCACCGGCGCATTTCCTGCCCCCGCCTCCCTGACCACCGCCGCCGACGGCGCAGCCACTGCCGGTTTCGCACGCGGTGGGGGCCGGTCATACCCCTGCGGCAATAAAGATTCGGGCTTTTCCTGCGCGGCATACAACGCATTCGTCGCATATCCCGCCAGCAATACCGCCACCCCAGACGCCGCCAACAGGGTCAATTTATGTGGCAAAATTCGTGTCATGGCCCATTCCCGGATAGATGGTTCGGCGTCGGCAAGGCGACCGCAATTTCCGCAATAGGCTGCGGCCCACCCTTATGCCAAGCGGCAATCAATAATCCGCAGACCACGACCCCCAAAATCAGCTTCCACCAAATAAAGCGCGATCCACGTTGCCGCCTCTCATAACGCCGAATAATCAATCTCACGCTCATCCACCTTCAAAACTTGCACATGTGACTAGCGCAATTATAGGCGATTGGGCAATGGACCTCGAACCGCCTTCCACACCCCAATCGCTGATTCCGTCGCTGCTTGCGCGGATTGACCGCCCAATCGCGCTGGTGGGGATGATGGGTGTCGGCAAATCCAGCTTGGGCCGCCGTTTGGCCAATCTGCTCGACCTGCCATTTTTCGATGCCGATGATGAAATCGAAAAAGCCGCCGCCATGTCGATCCCCGAAATTTTCGCCACTTATGACGAAGCCTATTTCCGTGCGGGCGAGCGGCGGGTGATTGCGCGGTTGATCGAACCAGCCGGATCAACCCAGCACCCCGCGATCAAAGTGATCGCTACCGGCGGTGGCGCATTCTGCAATCCCGACACCCGCGCGCTCATTTTGCAAAAAACCATCGCCATCTGGCTTGATGCCGATCTCGAAACCTTGGTTGATCGCACCTCACGCAAAGACAATCGCCCGCTGCTGGCTGGCGGCAACACCCGCGAAAAACTTATCGCCTTGCGCGAATCGCGCCGCGAATTTTACGTCCAAGCCCCGATCCATATCCTCAGCAGCAATGTTCCCCATCATCGCACATTGATGCAAGTGGTGCAGGAAATCAGCAACTGGCTGGACACCCATCCCATACCGGATAATCCCCCCTTATGACCCAGATCATCCCCGTCAATATCGCTGGCAAACCCTATGATGTCCGGGTTGGCTCCGGCCTGCTCGCCAATTTGGCGGCGGAATGCGGGCCGTATTTGCGTAAAAACCAAGTGCCGATCATCACCGACAGCAATGTCCACGCGGCGTGGGGCGCGGTGGTCAACGCCGCACTGGAAAACGCCGGACATACCCCGCTGTGGCGCATCCTTCCCGCTGGCGAGGGCAGCAAAGACTGGGCTACCCTTACTGCTACCGTCGATTGGCTGCTCGCGCTGGAGGTTGAGCGCGGCGATCATATTCTGGCGCTGGGCGGC
>JBEAOQ010000227.1:0-3612 GCA_041164845.1 Pseudomonadota bacterium
GATGTGTGGCGGGCGCCGTGGCGGTCTAAGCTGGGCTATCTGTGGCGGGTGCCGGGGTGGAGCCATGATGGGTCAAGGGATACGAGCGATGAGATTAGGGGGCGGTGGATTGAAAGATGACACTTTGGATTCTGGCAATACCGTTCCTAAATACACGGATATCGCTACATAGACCATAACCAAATAGATTCTATAGCCGTCACCCTGAACTTGTTTCAGGGTCCATTTCTCGTCACATGCAGCAGGTTATGAATTGGCGCAAAACTAAGATTTAGAGCCAATTCGGCCCTGATTGAGCTTGCGGCACAATGGATGCTGAAACAAGTTCAGCATGACAATTTATGAACATGCAATAACCTCCCCTCAAGGGGGAGGGGAATTTACCTGTGCGCCTACGGCGGTGTTGCACGATGGGGCGGGAGATGGATTGCTTCGTCGCTTCGCTTCTCGCAATGACGATCACCCACACAAAAAAGGCCGGAGCATTGCGCTCCGGCCGGTAAGTGATGTTCGCAGGAGGAACATGGTTTGGCGGGGAGGGGGATGGGAGGGGGAGAGGAGTCCCCCAACCCGCCAAGCTCGGTATACTTACATATTATAGGCGCGTTCGCCGTGTTCGCTCAGGTCGAGACCTTCGCGTTCACTTTCCTCGGTGGGACGCAGGCCGAACAGCTTGTCGATCACGAAGAACAACACTGCCGAAACCCCGCCAGACCAGACCAGCGTGACAACCACGGCTTTCAGCTGGGTGACGAATTGGCCGCCCATATCATAGGTGCCAGCAACGGCGGGGAACACGGTGTAATCAAACCAGCCCTGACCGCCCAATGCCGGATCAGCAATAACCGCCGTGGCCAAAGCCCCGAAGATCCCGCCGATGCAATGCACGCCGAAGACGTCCAGCGTATCGTCATATTTCAGCTTGTTTTTCACCGTGCTGACGAAGAAGTAGCACAATGGCGACACCAGCAGACCCATCACGATTGAGGTCATCGGTGCAGCAAAGCCCGAAGCCGGAGTGATGGCAACCAGACCAGCAACCGCGCCGGTGGCTCCGCCCAGCATCGACGGTTTGCCGTGATGCAGCTGTTCGACAATCGCCCAGCTGACCGCAGCGGCTGCGGTGGCGACGAAGGTGTTAATGAAGGCGACGGCGGTGACGCCATTGGCTTCCAAATTCGATCCGGCGTTAAAGCCGAACCAGCCCACCCACAGCAGCGATGCGCCGATCATGGTCATGGTTAGCGAATGCGGCGGGGTGGCTTCGCGGCCAAAACCCAGACGCTTGCCGATCATCAAGCAGCCGACCAAGCCAGCAATACCGGCGTTGATATGCACCACGGTGCCGCCAGCGAAATCCAGCGCGCCCTTGCCCCAGAGATAGCCATAATCGGTGGGAGCGCCCGACAAGAAATCGGGGCCAGCCCAATACCACACCATATGGGCGATGGGGAAATAGACGATGGTCAGCCACAGCACCATAAAGATCATCAGCGGGGTAAACTTTACCCGCTCGGCAAATGCCCCGACGATCAAGGCCGGTGTGATGCAAGCAAAGGTCATTTGAAAGACCACGAAAGCATATTCGGGAATATAGACATTGTTGGAGAACGTCGCCGAATAGGTCGCAGCGGAAACACCAACCAAGCCAGCCTTGGCCAGACCACCGACATATGGCGCGAGAGCGCCGCTGCCGCTGGTGAAGGCCATGCTATAGCCCCAGCAGCACCAGACCAGCGCCGCGATCGAGACGATCATAAACACTTGCATCAGCACCGAGAGCATATTTTTGGTGCGAACCAAGCCGCCGTAAAACAGCGCCAATGCAGGCACGCTCATCATCAGCACCAAAGCCGAGGAGACGAGCATCCAAGCAGTGTCGCCCTTGTTGACCATAGCGGCCTGTTGGACGGCATCGGGCGCTTTGATAAGCACGGGAGCAGCGGCGGCAACCACGGGGGCTGCGGCAGTGGAGGCAGCAGCAGCGACCTCTTGCGCAAAGGCGCTGGTGGCGGCGGCGAGCGATGCGCCCAATGCCCCAACGCCGCAAATCATTTTGCGGATCATAGTGAAATCCTTAATGTCAAAAGAATGGATGGTGGGGCGGATCATAGAGCCATATCGCCGGTTTCGCCGGTGCGGATACGGGTTGATGAGGCCAGATCGAGCACGAAAATCTTGCCGTCGCCGATGGTTTCGGTGCTGGCGCTTTGCTGAATGGTTTCCACCACACGCGGGGCAAGTTCATCGCTGGCGGCCACTTCGATTTTCACCTTTGGCAGCATATTGGTGGAATATTCGGCGCCGCGATAAATCTCGGTCTGCCCTTTTTGCCGGCCAAAGCCTTTGACTTCGGACACGGTCATGCCTGCAACGCCCAAAGCACCGAGAGCTTCGCGCACCTCGTCCAATTTGAACGGTTTGATAATGGCGATGATATATTTCATGCCTATCCCCCTGTTTAACCCACCGGCCCAGCGCCGGTCGTTTACGTATAAGCAAAGGGTGTGCCAGTTTACGATTTGTTAGGGTTTTGGGGGTGGTGTGGGTTTGGCGGTGACGGATTGGGCGGTGTATGCGCCTGAATCTTGCGCAGGTGATTAAATTTTAGGCAGCGCGTAAGCTGGCCTCAGCCAACCTCATCTTCAAGCTCAGGGCAATCGCGTATGGCCGATATGAAAGATAGAAGGGGTTCACGCAGAGGCGCAGAGAGATTGTGCTTATGTGGTGAAGGGTGACATGTTTTTTGATGTCAAAGTCTGGTTTCCCCCCCTGTTCTCCTTCTCTGTGCCTCTGTGCCTCTGCGCGAACCCTTCTTTTCTCACTTCCCCTCCCCGTGAAAGTGAATATGCGATTGCCCTATCTTTGAGGGAGAGGGGTCAAGAGCCAGCAATATAGCGATCCGTGGCGCGGGTGGGCAATCCGTCGATGCTGGTGGTGCGCAGCGCATATTTGGCGGCCCATTCATCGGGATCTTTGCCCGCGTGATATTTGGTCAGGGTTTGGCGTTCGGATTCCAATGTCATCACCGGCACACCCCAGCCACAGCTGGTTTGCACCGATTCCACGGCGATGTCGAAAATTTGCCGCGTGCCGGAAAGCAGGGTGAAATGCTCGGAAATATCGGCCCAATCGGGATCCATTGGCAGCACGGCGCGGCCTTGGCCATAGATGCGCAAGATCAGCGCAGGCTGTTGAAAATTGCACATCATTATGGTGATCCGGCCATTTGCCGCCAGATGAGCGTGGGTTTCATTGCCCGAACCCGCCAGATCAAGATAGGCGACGCGGCTGGGTGATATGACGCGGAAAGTGTCGGTCAGCCCCTTTGGCGAGAGGTTGATCCGGCCATCAGCGGCGGCGGTGGCGGTGAAAAACACCGATTGCCGCGCGATCATCGCGATGTTGTCGGCGGTGAGGGCGGGGGTGAATTCCATTTGTGGGGATGGTAAGTGAAGGGAGGGTGTTGGGCAAGGGGGGAATGACTCATGCGAAGCCGCAAAGGCGCCAAGAAGGAATAAAAAATTCCTTAATCAAAGAAAATCTCGTCATTGCGAGCGCAGCGAAGCAATCCAGTGTGGGTGATGGATTGCTTCGCTGCGCTCGCAATGA
>JBEAOQ010000228.1:0-11301 GCA_041164845.1 Pseudomonadota bacterium
TTGAGAAATTCAACGCGCCGATGGTCAAGGTGACCGGCGGGCAAAGACTGGATATTTTCGGAATTAAAAAGGAAGATTTGCCAGCTGTTTGGGCCGATTTGAACGCGGCTGGGATGGTCTCTGGTCATGCCTATGGCAAGAGTTTGCGCACAGTGAAAACCTGTGTCGGATCAGAATGGTGCCGCTTTGGCACGCAGGATTCAACCGGATTGGGCGTGAAATTAGAACGGATGAGCTGGGGCAGTTGGATGCCGCATAAGTTCAAAATCGCTGTGTCGGGGTGCCCGCGCAATTGCGCCGAAGCGACGATCAAGGATTTTGGCGTGATCTGTGTCGATTCGGGTTACGAACTGCATGTCGGCGGCAATGGCGGGATTACGTTGCGCGGCACCGATTTGCTGTGCAAAGTGGCCAGTGAGCAAGAGGCGATGGCTATTTGTGCCGCCTTTATCCAGCTGTATCGGGAACAGGCGCATTATCTGGAACGCACCGCGCCGTGGATTGAACGGGTCGGGCTGGATCATGTCAAGGCCGGTCTGTTTGATGACCCCGATGCGGTCCGGAGTTTGGCCGGGCGGTTCCAATATTCGCAGAGCTTTATGCAGGAAGATCCATGGGCCAAGCGCGCCGCTGGGGAAGATTCTGAGCTGCATCAACATCTGGCCGAAGTGCGCCCCCTGGAGTTAGCCCTATGATCGGAACATGGCTGGATATTGGCCCTGTGGAGCAAATTGCCCCGGGCAATGCCCGCACTTTGCCGGTGCGAGGTGGGCCAAATCATGAAGATCGGGAAATTGCGATTTTCCACACATTAGATAATAAATTCTATGCTTTGATTAACAGCTGTCCGCATAAACAGGGGCCGCTGAGTCAGGGCATTGTCCATGGCAGTGTTGTCACCTGCCCGCTGCATAATTGGAATATTTCGTTGAAAACCGGCGAGGCTTTGGGCGATGACAAGGGCTGTGTGCCGATTATCCCGCTGCGGATTGATGCCGGGCGGATTTATCTGCTGCGTGAGGCGGTGGTGGCGAAGAAAATCGCATGATTATAACGCATCTTACCCCCCTACCTTTTAGGGGAGGGGCTGGGGGTGGGGTTTATCCGAGAAGGACAGACCCCACCCCAACCCCTCCCCTAAAGGGGAGGGGCTTATGAAGAAAGTTAAAACCACTTGCGCCTATTGCGGGGTCGGCTGCGGGATCAGCGCCAAGGTCACGGGCGCGCGCACAGTGGAAATATCCGGCGACAAGAACCACGGGGCAAACCACGGCAAACTCTGTTCTAAAGGCACCCATCTGGGCGAAACGGTCGGGTTGGAGGGGCGTTTGTTGCAGCCGATGATCGGCGACAAAGCCGTCAGCTGGGATGCCGCATTGGATGATATCGCCAGCCGGATGCGTGATTGTATCGCCCAATATGGGCCGGATAGCGTGGCTTTTTATGTCTCGGGCCAATTGCTGACCGAGGATTATTACGCCGCCAACAAGCTGATGAAGGGTTTCGTCGGCAGCGGCAATATCGACACCAATTCCCGGCTATGCATGGCCAGCGCGGTCGCCGCGCATAATCGCGCTTTTGGCGAAGATATTGTGCCCTGCACCTATGATGATCTGGATGCCGCTGATCTGATCCTGTTGGTGGGTTCCAACACCGCATGGTGCCATCCGGTGATCTGGCAACGCATCGAACGCACCCGTGAACGGCGCGGATGCAAGCTGGTGGTGATTGACCCGCGCCTGACCGAAACCGCCGAAATGGCCGATCTGCATATTCCGCTGGCCCCCAATGGCGATGTTGCGCTGTTTAACGCGCTGTTGGCCGATATGGCGCGGCGGGGTCTGGCGGATGCGCAGGATTTGGCGGAGCCGGGTGGGTTTTGGGATGGTCTGTCAGATGACAGCGGCATCGATCCTGCACTTTTTACCCAGCTGGCCGATCTGGTTGCCGCGCATCCTCGGATGATTACCCTGTTCAGCCAAGGCGCCAATCAATCGACCAGCGGCACCGACAAGGGCAATGCGATTATCAATCTCCATCTGGCGACGGGGCGGATCAACCTTGCGGGGGCTGGGCCATTCAGCATCACCGGCCAGCCCAATGCGATGGGCGGGCGCGAAGTCGGCGGATTGGCCAATATGTTGGCCTGTCATCTGGGTTTTTCCGATGGTGAACGCCATGATGTGGCGGCATTTTGGCAAACGGAAAATCTGTGTGTCGGGCCGGGGTTGAAGGCCGTGGATATGTTCCGTGCCGTCGATGATGGGCGAATTAAATTTATCTGGGTGATGGCCACCAACCCCGCCGTTTCCATGCCCGATGCCGGTTTTGTCCGCGCCGCGTTGGCCAAATGCCCGCATGTGGTGGTGTCGGAAGTGATGGCCGATACCGACACCGGCCGTTTGGCGCATATCCGTCTGCCCGCCCATGCTTGGGGCGAAAAAGACGGTACCGTTACCAATTCCGAACGCCGGATCAGCCGCCAGCGCAAATTGTTTGCCGCGCCCGGCGAGACCCGCGCCGATTGGCAAATTATCGCCGATGTCGCGGGGCGGATGGGCTGGGGGGATCATTTTGCTTGGACGAATGCTGCCGCAGTCTACCGCGAATATGCGGCGATGACCGCATTGGCAGTTCAGCATGGTAAAAAACTGGATTTGACCCACCATGCTGCCATCAGCGACTGGGAATATGAAGTGTTGGAGCCGTTTATTTGGGGCGGCGATTATCCTTTGAAGCGCGGCACTAGCTTTGCCGATGGCAAAGCGCGGCTGATTGCCGTGGCCCCGCCCGTGCCGCAATATGATGCGGAATATCCGCTGCGGCTGAACACCGGACGTTACCGCGATCAATGGCATACGATGAGCCGCACCGGCCTGTCGCCCACCCTGTCGCAACACCGGCGTGAGGCTTTGTTGGAGGTGCATCCGCAAGATGCGGGTGACATTGCCGATGGCGGGCTGGCGCGGGTGATAACCACGCAAGGCGAGACTATTTTCCGCGTGGCCCACAGCCGAGGCCAAAGGCGCGGCGATATTTTCGTGCCGATGCACTGGACCGATGTGATGGCTGGGGCTGCGCGGTGTAATCTATTGCCCACGCAAAGCCATGATCCCATTTCAGGCCAACCCGGATTCAAGGACACAGCAGCGCGGATTGCGGCGGTGGAGCCGGAATGGCGGGCATTTTTGCTGACCCGCGATATGCCTGTTCCCACTCTTACGCCCGATGGCTTGCTTTATTGGAGCCGGTCGGCGGTCAAGGGTGGCTGGCTCTATGAGTTGGCGGGGATGGGCATGATTGATGCCGATGCGCTGTTGTCCGCAGGGGCACGCAGCGAGGTCGCCGATGTCATGCGCGGGATGCGGCGGATTGCGGTGCATGGCGATGACGGGGGGCTGATTTCGGCGTTTTATGTCACCCGATCTGGGCAATTGCCACAGCGGGATTGGATCGCCGATCAGTTGGGTCAGACAAGCGCATCGCCCAGCGAATTGCTGGCGGCGCGGCCCAGCACGCCGGCCCCTGCCAAAGGGCCGATTGTCTGTGTCTGTCATGGCATTGGCGCAATGCAAATTTGCGCCGCTGCGCGTAGCGGGGCGATGAGCACCGAAGCGATTGGCAAGGCGACATTGGCCGGGACAAATTGCGGATCGTGTCGTCCGGCGATTGCCCGCTTGCTGGCCGAGATTAGCCAGCCGATGGTTGTTACCGAGGCGGCATAACATTTATATGGTCGCGTGATTTACACGAAAAACCGGTGCCCACTTTTTCGTATCACGCTCCGACCGGCATATTATCAATCAGTCGCGCTTTGCCTATCCGCCCTGCCACGATCAGGCGGGCCGGATTTTTGGGTAAGTCGATGATGGGTTGCAATGTATCGGCATCGCAGAGCTGCGTATAATCGACCGAGGTAAAGCCGCCGTTGAGCAGGGCCTGTTGCAAACTGGCGCAGGCAGATTCCACCGCTGCCCCGCCTTCTATTGCGGCAATGGCAGCGCGCATGGCGCGGGGCAAAATTGCCGCCCGCACCCGCTCATCCGCCGATAGATAGGCATTGCGTGATGACATCGCCAAACCATCCGCTTCGCGCATGGTTGCCACCCCGACAATGGCATCGGCCTGCGGATGGGTCAGGTCTAAATCGCGGGCCATGCGGCGGATAATCGCCAGCTGTTGCCAGTCTTTTTCGCCAAACAGCGCCAGATCGGGCTGCACCTGCATAAATAGCTTCGCCACCACCGTGGCCACACCATCAAAATGGCCGAGCCGAGCTGCGCCGCACAGACCATCACCCAAACCTGCAACGGCAACATTGGTGGCATAGCCTGCGGGATACATGACGTCCACCGATGGCGCCCACAAAACCGCCACACCCGCCGCCGTCAGCATGGCCGAATCGCGTTCCATCTGGCGTGGATAGGCGGCCAAATCTTCGTTCACGCCGAATTGCCGAGGATTGACAAAAATCGACACCACCACATGCGCGGCATGGCGTTTGGCCTCTGTCACCAGCGACAAATGTCCTTCATGCAACGCGCCCATGGTCGGCACCAAAGCCACTGGCCCATCACGCCGCAGCGCCGTGATCGCATTTCGCAGTGGATCAATCTGATTGATGGTTTGCACCTTGGCCGCCCCTTCGATAGTATCAGCCAACCGCCTTAGCTTTGCCACAGGCGTTTTGAAATGTTATTTTGAAAGTTTACCCGCTGTGACCACCACACCCCATCGCATTGTTTTCGCCAATGAAAAAGGTGGCACCGGCAAATCCACCACCGCCGTGCATGTGGCGGTGGCGCTGGCCTATCAGGGGGCGCGGGTGGCGGTGATTGATCTGGATCCGCGCCAGCGCACCATGCATCGCTATTTGGAAAACCGCGCCGAAACCACGCGGCGGCGTGGGATTGATCTGCCATCGGCGCAATTTGCCGTGTTTAATGGCGAAACGGTCGAGGAATTAGAGGCGCTTAGCGCGGAGATGGGTGCGGCGGCTGATTTTCTGCTGTTTGACACCCCCGGGCGCGACGATATTTTTGCCCGCCATATCGCCACCACCGCCGATACTTTGGTCACGCCGTTGAACGACAGCTTTGTTGATTTTGACCTGATCGGCCAAGTCGATGCCGAGACGTTTAAGGTGCGCCGTCTGTCATTCTATGCCGAACTGATCTGGGAAACGCGCAAAAAGCGGGCGATGACGACGATTGCCGAAAAACGCCGTGAAATGGATTGGGTGGTGGTGCGCAACCGCACCCAACATGTCGAAGCCCGCAATATGCGGCGGCTGGATGGGGCTTTGCTGGAATTGTCGAAACGGGTCGGTTTCCGCATTGCCAAGGGATTATCGGAACGGGTGATTTACCGCGAATTATTTCCATCCGGCCTGACTTTGCTGGATAAGGGTCATCTGGGCGAATTGGGCACCAGCCATCTGGTCGCCCGCCAAGAAATGCGCGGATTGCTGGCAGGGTTGAATTTGCCGATGCCTGTTACAACTGGTGGGCCTGTTTCCAGTGCCCAATTGGCGCTGGCAGATGTGGATTAAGGTGGATTAGCGCATGGCCAAACTGATCTGGATTTTGGCCTTTGGTTCGCTGGGCTGCAAATGGCTGCTGGGGCGATGGCCTTGGGAGATGCTGGGTGAGATGATGGCGTTGAAGCCGCGTTCACCTGGGCTAGCGCGGGCGCGGGCTTTGCTGGGGGTGGTTGAACGGGCCTCACGCGAAGACATAATCGCGGCGCATCGCGCTTTGCTGGTGCAAATTCATCCGGATCGCGGCGGCAGTGATGCTTTGGTGCATGAAGCCAATGATGCGCGCGATGTGCTGTTGGGGGAGCTGGCGGCGCGGGGGTGAGCGGGATTTAAGCGACTTGACCAGTCCGCTCATCCCGAGCGAAGTCGAGGGGGCGGGATTTTTCGCTATAACAAGATGACAATATGTTGAATCGTCATTGCGAGCGTAGGATCAATCCATCACCTGAAATGGCCAAAGTCCCAACTGGATTGTCTCCAAGGCTCACTTTGACGGAATTAGTCATCAGGCTCTGAAATCACGCCCTGCTAATGTGGTGTATGCCGCCTGCCGCGCCCGATCGTCCTGAGCTTGTCGAAGGGTTGGCATTTTTGCCGGAAAACGTCCCCCGGACGTTTTCTTTTCGGCAAAAATGGTGCGGGCGGGGGGATTTGAACCCCCACGGGCAAAGCCCGACGAATTTTCTTACCCGCCACGGTTTTCACCGCCGCCCCCCATGTGACATATGCCATATGCGGGGTGTTTGGAGTCTGGACTATCCCTTCACCATCTTCCCAGCATGGCCGGAGAATTTAGGTGCTGCCCGTCTAGTCTCTACACCTTCCCAGCGGATGAAACCACAGGGCTTGGCTCGGGATTGCCATTTGACAGGGTTCCCCGAATTTGGGCAGTTCTACGTCAGCGGTTTCCCGCTGCGCACTCAATTCACACATAAGTCCGTTGCGTCTACCGATTCCGCCACGCCCGCATTGTGCCGGTGCCTATAGAGAGCGCACCGGCAAAATCCAAGCTAAACGTTCAATCTGGCGCGCATTTCTTTGCCGGGTTTGAAGAAGGGCACGCTCTTGCCGGGCACTTCGACCGATTCGCCGGTGCGCGGATTGCGCCCCTTGCGGCCATTGCGGGCGCGGGTCGAAAATGCCCCAAAGCCGCGCAATTCGGCGCGGCCACCCTCGGCCAAACGCTGGGTTATTTCATCGAAAAACACGTCAACGACGCGCTCAACATCATCAGCCTTTAGCTCTGGATTGGCTTTTGCCAATTCCTGTACCAATTCAGATCTTATCATGGTCCATCCCCTTCAGCTGGCCAGTGGTAATTATGTTGATAAACTGGCAGATTTTCAGCGGCGATGCAATCCCATGCTGCAATCGCCGTTTTGGCGGGATTTAGCCGCGTGCAAACAGCTCTTCCGCGCTGATTTCCAGCCTGTGCAGCTTGGCGCGCAAGGCGGGCCATTCATCCGTCAAAAACCGCAAACGCTCGGATTTTCGGAGTTTTTCCGCAGCACCATGCGCCACAATCATCCCCACCCCGCGTTGCACGTCGATCAAACCATCGAGCTGGAATTGCTGATAGGCCTTGGCCACAGTCAGCGGATTGGCCCCCTGCTGCGCCGCCAGCGCCCGCACCGAGGGCAGCATCGCCCCCTCGGCATAGGTGCCATCAAGAATCGCCGCCGCAATCAAATCGCGCAATTTCAGGTAAATCGGACGGCCAGTTTGGGTCATGGGTGCAGCAGTGCCATAATACAGCGGGGCAGGCAAGGTGATTGCAAGCGATTCGCCCTTCACAAGTGATGATTGGCCATTACACTTGCGCAAATTGTAACAAAGCGGGGCATATATGAAAGACATCGCATTTTGGACTCAGGGCGATTGGATTGCCGCCATTGCCGCATTTTCGCTGGCTGTGGTGCTGATTGTCGGTGGATTCCTGACGCAACGCAAAAGCGAGGAAGTCGTCGGCCATCCGCGTGGGCTGTTTGTGTTGTTTTATGCCGAGATGTGGGAGCGTTTTTCCTATTATGGGATGCGGGCGCTGCTGATTCTCTATCTGACGAAATTCTGGCTGTTTAGCGATGGCCGCGCCAATCTGACCTATGGCAGCTATACGGCGCTGGTATTTTTGACGCCGGTGTTGGGCGGCTATCTGGCTGATCGCTGGATGGGCCAGCGCAAGGGGGTGATCTTTGGCGGGGTTTTGTTGGTTATCGGCCATGCGTTGATGGCGGTCGAGGGGATGCAGGGGATTAGCGATCCGCTGGTCAAACAAGCCGATCCGGTGATGAATGTCCTGTGGCTGGCGCTGGCGTTGATTGGCGTCGGCACCGGGTTTTTGAAAGGCAATATTTCGGTGATCGTCGGCCAGCTTTATCGGCGCACCGATGGTCGCCGCGATGCCGCCTATACGATTTTTTATATGGGGGTGAATGTCGGCTCGGCACTGGGGTCGATCTTGGTCGGCTATCTCGGTGAAACAATCGGCTGGGCCTATGGCTTTGGGCTGGCAGGTGTCGGGATGGTCGCGGGTTTGGTTATTTTTATTCTGGGGCAAAAATCATTGGACGGGCGGGGCGATCCGCCTAAGCCACTGACCATGCAGCATGAAATTCGGCTCTATGGGGTGGGGCTGGCGGCGGTGGCGGGCGTCTGGTGGGTGATTCAATATCATGCAGTGATGCAAAATTTGATGATCGCCAGCCTGTTTGTGATTCTGTTTTACACCCTTTATGCGGCATTTCATATGGAGCGCGAGCCACGCCAGCGGATCTTTGCCATCCTATTTCTGATTGCCCTGAATCCGCTGTTTTGGGCGCTGTTTGAGCAGACAGGCGGCAGTTTTAGCCTCTATATGGACCGCTTTGTCGATCGCGGCGGTGTGCCGACCAGCCTGTTTCAGTCGATCAATCCGGTGTTTATTATCGCACTCAGTCCGCTGATGGCATGGTTGTGGCAAAGTCTGGCGGCGCGGGGGCGTGATCCTTCTGCTCCGGTGAAATTTGCGCTGGCTTTAGCGCAGATTGGTTTGGGCTTTTTGGTGCTGGTTTGGGGGGCGCGTAGTGTCGGCATGGCCGCACTGACGCCGGTTATTTTCGTGTTTTTGATGCAAATTTTGCACACCACCGCCGAATTATGCCTCTCACCCGTGGGCCTCTCGGCCATGACCCGCTTGGCACCGGCGCATATGGCTGGGTTCTTTATGGGGGCGTGGTTTTATACGATGTCGGCGGGCAATTTTCTGGCGGGGTGGATTGGTTCGATCACCGGCGATGCGGGCGGGAAAATGTCTAAAGAGGTGACGCTGCAAATCTATTCCCAGATCGGCTGGGTGGCGCTGGTCATCGGAGCGATTGTGCTGGTTTGGACGCCGGTAGTCACGCGCTGGATGCATTTGGATACGTTACAGGACGATGCGGCGGGTTAAGAGCAGGTTGCACCGAGGTGGATTTTGCTAGGGTTTAGAGTGCAAGATGTCAGACCCTAATTATTACACCAAATCCAACTGCCGCAGCACCTCGGCCACGGCCAGCGGATCATGGGCAAACCCCAGATGATTGACCCGCACCGACACCGCCCGATCACGCTCTGTCGGCCAACCAGCGGCGGATCGCGGGCTGACAATGCCATCTTTCGGGCTCCAAATCGCCACGGTTGGCACCGGCGGTTTCTGGGCAAAATCGCCCGGGATCGGCGAATTATCGGCCGCATATCCGGTGACCATCTCATAGGCCCGCCACGCATTATTGGCCCGCATATCGCCGGAAAAAGGCGACCCCATGGTGATAACACAGGCGACATTTTCCGCCGTATTTTTGGCCAATTCGCGAGCGAATAATCCGCCCAAACTCCAGCCGACCAAGGCGATTTTTGCGCCTTCATCGCGGGCCAATGTCTGAACACGGTCGATTAAAAAGGCGAAATTTTCGGGCGTTGGGCCAAAATTAAACCCCAAACCCCATTCATGCGGCGAATGTCCCGCCGCCGTCAAAGCCTTCATCAAGGGCCGCATCCGCAAGGGATGGGCGCCAAATCCCGGCAGCAGCATCACCGGCATTGGGTGCAGGGCGGGGGTTATGTCCGGCAAAGGCCGTGGCCCAATCGCCGCAATTTCCGACAGAAACAATTTGGCCGACGGCCCGCTAACGCCAAGTGGTTTGGGCATCCGTGCCAGATCGGCCCGCCGGGCAAAAGCCTGCCACGCCGCCTCGCGCTGTTTTTCGGCCTCTTTCCACAACCGCGCCCCTTGACCCAACATCAGGCTGCGCAGTTCATCAACGACATTTTGAATATCCGGCATGGGGGGATGATAGCATATTTCCTTTTGCCATAGCTATCCCACTTCACACCCCACATTGCATGAACGCGATTTGTTCTCCATACTCCCCCCATGGCCGAACTTATCATCCGCAGAGGGTTAGAGGATTCCGACACCTCCGCCTTTACCCCGCACCGCCCTGCAAGGCCGGAAAAATCCGCGCCCAGCCAGCCATTCCGCATCCAATCGGAATATAGCCCAGCGGGCGATCAACCCACCGCGATTGCCGATTTGGTGGCGGGGATCGGCGATGGCGAAGTGACCCAAGTGCTGCTGGGTGTTACCGGATCGGGCAAAACTTTTACGATGGCGCAGGTAATTGAAACACTGCAACGCCCCGCGTTGATCTTGGCCCCCAACAAAATCCTTGCCGCCCAATTATACGGCGAATTCAAGAGTTTCTTCCCCGATAATGCAGTGGAATATTTCGTATCTTATTATGATTATTACCAACCCGAAGCCTATGTCCCGCGCAGCGACACCTATATTGAAAAAGACAGCAGCGTGAACGAAGCCATCGACCGGATGCGCCATGCCGCCACGCGGTCTTTGCTGGAACGCGATGATGTGATTATCGTCGCCTCGGTGTCCTGCATTTATGGCATCGGCTCGGTGGAAACATACGCGGCGATGATTTTCGATATGCGCGTTGGCGAAAGCCAAGACCAAGGCGAGATCATCCGCAAGCTGGTGTCGATGCAATATAAACGCAACGACATCGCCTTTCAGCGCGGCAATTTCCGGGTGCGCGGCGATAATCTGGAAATTTACCCGTCGCATTACGATGATATGGCGTGGCGAATCAGCTTTTTTGGCGATGAGATTGAGTCGATCAGCGAATTTGACCCGCTGACCGGCAAAGCGGGGGCCAAGCTCGACCTGATCCGCGTCTATGCCAATTCGCATTATGTCACCCCCGGGCCAACCATGAAACAGGCCGCCGATGCGATACGATTTGAGCTGGAAGTAAGGCTGGAGGAGTTGAACGCACAGGGCAAATTGTTGGAAGCGCAAAGGTTGAAGGAGCGCACCCATTTCGATCTGGAAATGATAGCCGCCACCGGATCATGTGCGGGAATTGAGAATTATAGTCGCTTTCTCACCGGACGTCTGCCGGGCGAACCGCCGCCGACTTTGTTTGAATATTTGCCCGAAAATGCGCTGTTATTCCTTGATGAAAGCCACCAGACTGTGCCGCAAATCGGCGCGATGTCAAAAGGCGACCGCAGCCGCAAAATCACGCTGGCCGAATATGGCTTTCGTCTGCCTAGCTGCATTGATAACCGCCCGCTAAAATTCCATGAATGGGATGCCATGCGCCCGCAAACCGTCGCTGTTTCGGCCACCCCCGGCAAATGGGAAATGGAGCAATCGGGCGGCACATTCGCTGAACAAGTCATTCGCCCTACTGGGCTGATCGACCCGCCAGTGTTGATCCGTCCGG
>JBEAOQ010000229.1:0-4511 GCA_041164845.1 Pseudomonadota bacterium
CTCTAGAAACCTACACTACAGTCTGAATGTAAAATAATACTAAACATGAATCATGCCGCCACCATCAATGCGGGGGCGACAAATAGCTCTGGTTCGCCATTATGCAGGCTGCGCATAGCCCCCAGAAGTTGGTCGATTTCTATCGGTTTGAGAATGATTTGAGAGGCACCGAGGATCATCGCTTGGGCCGCAGACACGGGGCCATCCTGTGCCAGCAGCAGAGAAAATTTGATCGATTTTTCTTCGCATAGGACGGCAAGTTCACGTAAACCATCAAGCGGATCGGCGTCATCTGTCGTTAAACATGCGGTGTCGAATAACAGGTGATCTGGTGCGGATGAAGCCAGTGCGGTCTGGGTATCGGTTAGGCTGGTAGTAAAGCTCACGCTGCTTGCCTCGCCCATGAAGGCCATTTTTGTCAGCACCACGTCGGGCGATGCGGGCAGGGCGGCCATCAGGTTAATGGCGCTTAAATCCGCCGTGACTTGTGCAGAATCCTCATTGGATTCCATAACATATTCCAGCAGGGGCAGGGTGACGGTAAAAGTTGAACCCTGTCCCATCGCACTTTCAACGCCTATGTCCCCGCCCATGGCGTGGGATAGCCGTTTGCAAATGGCCAAGCCCAGACCCGTGCCGGAAAATTGACGGGTGGTGCCCGAATCGACTTGTTTGAACGATTCAAAGATAATTTCATGCATGTCAGGGGCGATACCCACGCCGGAATCGCTGATTTTGAAGATGATTTCCCGGTCACCGTCGGCGTTATCCTGTGCGAATACATCCAACCTGACCGCGCCTGCTAAAGTGAATTTCAAGGCATTGGACATCAGATTAAACAATATTTGACGGATGCGCCCACCATCGCCCCAAATATAGGTGGGGGCTTGGGTAAAATCAGCAATCAGTTGTAAATTTTTCGCTTCGGCCTGTCCCGACCATAAGGTTTTGGCATCTTGCAATATAGCCGCCAAATGGGTTTTTTCCGATACCACGGTCATTTCACCGCTTTCCATTTTGGCCACATCCAAAATATCATCGACCAGCGCCTTCATGGTTTTCCCTGCGCTGTTGACCACTTCGATCCGCCCGCGCAAATCATCGACCACGCGGCGATCGGTCAGCAAAACCTGTGTCATACCCAAAATGCCGTTGAGCGGCGTGCGGATTTCATGGCTGGTCATGGCCAAAAATTCGGTTTTGGCTTGCAGTGCTTTTTCCAATTTGGTGTTGGATTGGGTCAGATTATCATTGGCGGCGCGCACGTCATCGCGGCTGCGGCGCACCGAGATAAGGCCCACCATTAACACACCTAAAATGATAATCGCGGCACCGCCCAGCGACATGAACAGAATGGTCCTGCTGCGCGCTTTTTGTCGTTCCATTGCAATGTCTTTTTGCAATTGGTCTTCTTTTAATTTGGCAATTTTCAGATTTTGGTTGGCAAAATCAAATTGCGATGATGCCAATTGGCTGGCGATAGAAGCGGTTAGGTTTCTCGCCTCGCTGTCGAGCCGCTGATAGGCTTTGAAATGGGCCAAAGCCAAGGCTTGATTGCCGGTTTTTTCATAGGTTTGCGATGCGGCGAGATGATATTCGCGGAAGCTCATGTCGCTTTTTTCAAGATTTATTCCGGCGAAGGCATGATCAAACAATTGCGATGATAGGGCATGGTTTCCGCGCAAGGCGGCAATTCGCGCCGCCGCGCCATAGATCATCGGGCGCCAACCAGCGGCTTCGCCATTGCGGGCCAAATGCATCGCTTGATCGACCGATGCTTGGGCGGCGGCTGTTTGGCCGATATTGCCTTGGGTTTCGGCCAAATTGGTCAAAATCCGCACTTGCAGCATTTGGCTGTCCAGTTTTTTGGCATGGCCCAGCGCCACCATATATTCCGTGATCGCCAGCTGATATTTGCCCAATTTGCGATAGACCTCGGCGCGGTTGTTGTGGCTAATCAAATTGATTGTGGGATCATCTTTATAGGTGTCGCTGGCTTGGGCGAAATAGCGCAAGACCTTATCATAATCCCCCGCATCCGAGTATATTTGGCCAATATCTTGAAGAGCTAAGGCCTGACTGCGCGGCAATTCTGCTTTGATGAAGGTGGCATATGCCTGTTGATAATCTTGCAACGCGGCAATAACATTGCCCTTTGTCGCGGCAATCGCCCCGCGCGACCGCAGCAAGTCCCCATGAAGTTTGCTATTGGGATCGGCCAGCTCAACCTTTGTCAGGGCTTCGGTGACCACCGGCAAGGCCGTGTTGGGATCATTGGTGCCCAGCAATGCTTCGCCTTCGAGCCACAATGCGGTGGCCAAAGCTATATCGGCACGCTTGGATGGGGCAAGTGTTTTGGCGCGTTCCACGGCTTTGCGGGCGCTGGCCAATGCGGTTTTGGGATTGCCCATCATCGCCACTTTGGTGTTTTCGATGCTGCGGTTAAAATTTGCAAATTGGGCCTCGACCACTGTCGATTGCGTGGTTTGCGCCTTGGCGATTTGCGGCGTTTGCAGCACAAACATCAGGGCGGCCACAGCCCGAAAGACTGTGGCCGAGCCCAATTTATTGCTGATACATAGCCCGGCCATCTGCCCTGTTTAAGGGAAAATAATTAATGACCAGAAAATGTTCCACGCGTGCAATCGCTGTGTTCAGAAACTGATGACTTTAGATAGAACCAAGCCCATCAATACGAACTCTGTATAACAATCCAGTTCAGGAGATGGATTGCTTCGCTGCGCTCGCAATGACGATTAAACATCATGTTATCTTGCTCTAAAACCCGATCCTGAAACCAGCTCCGACGGTTACTGATGAGTCGCGATCATTGGCATAGGCGGCGTTGCTGGCTGTTCCGCCAATCCGGCCTCGGCCAAACAGGCTGAATTCGGCGCGGCTGTTTTTCAGCGGCAAGCGGTAGATGCCTTCGGCGACATAGCTGCGTGCTTGGCCTTGCAGTTGAAAGCTATGTTGCACCACACCCAATTCGCCGGTTTGGCGGTTGACGACTTCGACCGAATTATAATTCGCGCTGCCGCTTTCCAGATGGAGGGGCTGCGAGAAGGTAATGCGCGCGCTGTCGTTGCTGGACAGCAGCTTGGCTTTGGTCATCGACACTTGGAACGCGGTGCTAAGCAGACCAGCCCGGGATACGGCCAGATTTTGCTGTGACAAATCGCCCGATCGTGTGCGACCAACGGTGCCCGATGCGGCAATCGCCAAGCTGGGGGTGACTTCGACATTGACCCCAACCGTTGCGGCATCGGTTTGCGTGCCATGGCTGAAATCGCTCACATCCAAGGATTGCACACCCAATAGGCCGCTTTGTTCTTTCAGCATGGTGTAGCTGAGGTTGGCGGTCAGGCGGGCATTTGGTTTATAGGTTAAGCTGAAATTATTGGCATTGGCGCGATAGGGCGTCAATCCCGCCAATGTCGATGCTGTGGTGGGATCCAACTGTTTGATGTCCCGCACCGCATTCTGGCTGGTAAAGCCCGATGACAGCGTCAGATTATGGGTAAGGGCGACGCTGACCGAGGCAAAGCCCGACCCTGCCGCCAACGCCAGATAAGGGTTTGCGCCGCCATTGTGGATGTCATAGTCCGAATTCATCTGGAAACCGCTTTGGCCGCCAACCGCAACCGCGCCATTGCCGCTGCCGAATTGGAACGAGACTTTGTTTTCGGCCATGCTCAAGGTCAGTGCCGTATCATAGCGCGACGACCCTTGACGCAATCCCGGGGTCAGCTGGTGCGGTTTCAGCGACATAGTGGCATGAATTTTGCCATAGGCAGGCATGGCAGAGGTCATTTCGCCATCGGTAAAGCTCATGGCGCTGGACGAATTGGTCAGCGGTTGTGAATTGACCCAATTCCAAAACCGGCTTTGCAGATAGAATTGGAATTGTTCTTTGCCCAGACCAACCGTCTGCCCCACCAGCTTGCTGGACAGGGGAATGTTGAAATCGCGGAAAGAGCTGTTGGTGGTTTCATAAATCGAGACATAGGCGCCATTGGCTTCCCAAGTTGATTTGCTGGACTTGGCCGTCGATGCAAAGGTTGAACTGGGGTAAGTGACAATTTTGCCGCCCACGTTGACCTTCCAATTCAAATTGGCCATGCTCAGCGGTGACAAAGCCGCCTCGACATTCAATTTGCCCCAGCCATATACGGGATCAACCCCCGGTGCGCCCAGATCGGTGGCCGATTTGAGAATAATATCGGCAATATCACTTTTCAGCCAAGTCAGCCAAGGCCAACGATCAGCAATCAAGGATGCGGTTCCTGATACCAAGGGTGCGGCAAAAGAAGTGCCCGACATCCGGGTAACTGCGCCCGCGCCATCGTCCACCAGCATAAATTCACCCGGGGCCACCATAAAGTGATACATCAGGCTGTCGGCAGTTGCGCCAGTGCAGAGACCAGCGCGCAACAGGCACGTGGTGCCCGGCCGGTTGGAAAAGTCGGAAATTTTGCCGTTTGGATCAACCGAACCGACAATGATAAAGG
>JBEAOQ010000230.1:0-2719 GCA_041164845.1 Pseudomonadota bacterium
TCGGTATAAATATCGGTAGCCTCCAGGGTAAACCCGCCGGGATCCTTGCCGCCGGTATCGCCCTGATGCGCTTGCAATGTCGATACCAGCACCAATTCGCCTGCATCATCATAGACCGGCGCATAGACGCAATAATCGGGCAAATGGCCGCCGCCGTGATCGGGATCATTCGACAGAAACACATCGCCCGCCCCCCAATCATAATCAGCGACCTGCATCAGCCCATAACGCACCATCATCGGGTTAACAAAGGTCAGATGCGGGGTGCCAATCGCCCCCATCGCCAGCCGCCCATGGGCATCGACAATCGCCGCATTGCGTTCGTTCGATTGGTTGATAATCGGCGATGACGCGGCGCGAGCCAAATGGGTCGCGGCCTCAAAGCACACGGTTTCAAACGCCCCGCGAATAATATCCGCCGTCACCGCATCAATCGGCGCACTGGTGGGCAAAGGCGGACGCTTTGCCGCCAGCAGACGGTTTAATGCAAACGACATGCGTGATCCCCACCCCTAATATGTCTGTGCCGATTCTGTGTGACAGGCTAGCAGCATATATCGAGGATAGAAGGGGAGAAATTATCCCCCTGCCAGTTACCCGCCGGGGGGATATTTCACACAAAACGCCATTATCGCCGCAGCAAAAACACCGCATGTTCGGCACGCCCATTCGCCGCCGTTGCCGAAATCAGCCGCCCGCCCGCCAGAAACCAAGCGCCCTCGACCACTATCCCGCGCTGCGCCATCAAATCGCGGAAGTCGGCCACAGTTAAATGGTGAATATTCGGGGTTTCATACCACGCCACCGGCAACAATTTTGTCACCGGCATCCGGCCATTCCACAACAAAGACCCCCGCACCCGCCAATGGCCAAAATTGGGGAAGCTGACAAAAGCCTTGCGGCCAATCCGCAGCAATTCTTCCAACACCAGATCGGGCCGTTTGGTGGTTTGCAGCGTCTGGCTAAGGATCGCATAATCAAAGCTGGCATCGGGGTAAAAGGCCAAATCGGCATCGGCATCGCCCTGAATCGCGGGCAATCCCCGCTCGACACAGGCGGCGACATTGCCTGCATCCAATTCCATCCCCCGCGCATCACAGCCGCGTGTATCGCGCAAAGCCGCCATCAGCGCGCCATCGCCGCAGCCAATATCCAAAACCCGTGACCCCGCCTCAACATGCGCGGCGATCAGCGCCAGATCGGTGCGCAACATGCTCATTGGCTTAAAAACCCAGCTATCACGCGATCTAACGCGGGCACATCCAGCAGAAAACTATCATGGCCATAGGGCGCTGCCAGCTCGACAAAGCTGACCGCCGCCCCCGCTGCATTCAGCGCATGGGCAATTTTGCGCGATTCGGCGGTGGGATAGAGCCAATCGCTGTCAAAGCTAACCAGACAAAACCGCGCCTGCACCCCGGCAAAAGCCTCAGCCAGACGCCCGTCCGTATCCTCCGCCAGATCAAAATAGCTCATGGCGCGGGTGATATAGAGATAGCAATTGGCATCAAACCGGCTGGTAAAGCTGATTCCTTGGTGGCGCAAATAGCTTTCAACCTGAAAATCGGCATCAAAACCAAAGCTCAAAGCATCACGGTTTTGCAACCGCCGCCCGAATTTTTCATGCATCGACGCTTCGGACAGATAGGTGATATGCGCCGCCATCCGCGCCACCGACAGGCCAGCATCGGGCGATGCACCCGTGGCATAATAGCTGCCGCCCTGCCAATTGGGGTCGGCCATAATTGCCTGACGCCCCAATTCCTGAAAAGCGATATTTTGCGCGGGCATCGCCGCCGTCGCCGCCAAAACCACCGCCCGCGCCGCCCGATCCGGCCAATGCACACTCAGGCTTAGCGCCTGCATCCCGCCCATTGACCCGCCAATCACCGCATACAACTGGCCAATCCCCAAAGCATCGAGCAGCGCAACTTGGGCGCGCACCATATCGCGGATGGTAATCACCGGAAACCGCATGGCATAAGGCTGGCCATCGGGTGCCATGCTGGCGGGGCCGGTCGTGCCCATAAATCCGCCCAGAACATTGGCGCAAATCACGAAAAACCGGTCGGTGTCAATCGGCAGACCCGCGCCAACCGTGCGGCTCCACCAGCCTTCTTTGCCGGTTATCGGATGCGTGCTGGCGACATGTTGATCGCCGGTGGTGGCGTGGCAAATCAGGATCGCATTGCCGCCATCTGCCGCCAAACTGCCATAGGTTTCATAGGCAATCCGCACCCCATCCAGCGCCTGTCCGCAATCCAGCGGTAAGGCTTCCGTCAATTCCAACACAGCATTATGGGTGATTATCACAGGCGCAGTCATAGCCAGCCGATTGGCGGGAAAGGGGGGGGTATGTCAATGCTCGCCTTATCTAAAAGGCAGAAAAAAGCAGTCCTTCGACAAGCTCAGGACGAGCGGAAAAAAGGGAAATTTTTTAATTCCGTTCGCCCTGAGCTTGTCGAAAGGCCATTTTTGTCTTTTTCAATATAGTTGTGACTCCCAAAGCCCTTTGCACCGAACCTTCATTTATCCTATGCGCAGCCCACCATGACCGACAAACCCACGACCAAAGCCCCCATAGCCAAACCTTGGATCACCGCAATCCACGCCTATGTCCCGGGCAAGAGCAAGGGCGCAGATGGCCGCGAATTGATAAAACTTTCGGCCAATGAAAACCCGCGTGGCACCAGCCCCGCCGCCCTGTCTGCGGCCCAGA
>JBEAOQ010000231.1:0-3813 GCA_041164845.1 Pseudomonadota bacterium
TACGCTCAGGATAAACTTCCCTATGGGAAGGCGGGGGTCCATTCCCTGAAGCATCAAATTTGCGCTTAATCCTGAGTTCTGGAGATGGATTCCCGCCTTCGCGGGAATGACGAAGTTAGGAGATTCATCATTTGGCTGATGAATCTCAACACACATTAGGTCGCCTTCAATTCGTTAAGAATAAAAGCAAACTCTTCGGCGGTTTCTTTCAGGCTTTCGAAGCGGCCCGATTTGCCGCCGTGGCCTGCGCCCATGTTGGTTTTGAAAATCAGCGGGTTGCTGTCGGTTTTAGTGGCGCGCAATTTGGCCACCCATTTGGCCGGTTCCCAATAGGTGACGCGGGGGTCGTTCAAGCCAGCTGTGACCATCAGCGGTGGATAGGCTTGAGCCGAGACTTGGTCATAGGGGGAATAGCTGTGGATCAGTTTGAACGCATCGGCGTCGGTAATGGGATTGCCCCATTCGGGCCATTCGCCCGGGGTCAGCGGCAATGTGTCATCCAACATGGTGTTCAGCACATCGACAAAGGGGACATCGGCGACCACTGCGCCCCATAGGGTGGGATCAGAATTGATAACCGCCCCCATCAATTCGCCGCCAGCCGAGCCACCGGACATGCTGATTTTGCCCGATTGGGTGATGCCATGGGCGATTAACCCCCGCGCCACATCGACAAAATCGGTGAATGTATTGCTGCGGTTTTCGCGTTTTCCGCCCTTATACCACGCTCGCCCCAGATCGTCGCCGCCGCGAATATGGGCGATGGCATAGGCAAAGCCGCGATCAACCAAGGACAGCCGCGTGGTGGAAAAGCCCGGGGGAATGGCGATGCCATAGGCGCCATAGCCATAGAGATGGAGCGGGCCGCCCGCCACCCGATCACGCCGCATGACCACGCTGACCGGAACCGAAGTGCCATCACGGGCCGCGATTTCCAGCCTTTGGGTTTGATAAAGTGCGGCATCATAGCCGCTGGGGATTTCTTGGACTTTGAGGGTTTCCAAGCGTTTATCTCCGACATGATAATCCATCACACTGGCTGGGCTGACCATGCTTTCATAGGTGAGGCGCAGAGTGTCGCTGTGCCACATCGGATTGTCGCCCAAACCTGCATCATAGCTGGCTTCGGGGAAGGTGATCGGTTCAATCCGTGTTGGATCATCGTAATAGCGCAATTCGATTTGATCCAAACCGCGCACCCGCCCTTCGGTGACATAAAAATCGCGGAACAGGTCAAAGCCGGTCAGATAATAGGCATCGGAGCCAGCAATCAGTGTCGTCCATTCGCTTGGCGTGGCTAGTGGCGCGGTGGCGAGGCGGAAATTTTCGTGGGCATCATTGGTGTGGATGAACAGCGTATCGCCATGCAGATCGACATCATATTCAACACCAGCCTGACGCGGGCGAACCAGAATGGGCGTGGCCAAGGGATCATCGGCGGGGATCAGATAGATTTCGCTGGTTTCATGGTCGCTGGTGCCGATTATCAGCCATTGTTCATTGGCGGAGAGCGATGCGCCAACGCGAAAACCTTCGTCATCTTCGTGATACAGCTCGACATCATCACCGACGTCGCTGCCCAGCCAATGCAAACGCGCATTATCGGTGCGCCATTGGTCATTGGCGAGGCTGTAAACAAGGCCTTTGTCGCCCGCCACCCACACCAGACCTGACAGGGTTCCCGGAATTTCATCGGGCAGAATTTCGCCGGTAGCGAGTATTTTGATGCGGGCTGTAAAGCGTTCCGAGCCATTATCATCGACTGCCCAAGCCAGCATGGTGCCATCATGGCTGACCGACATTGCGCCCAAGCGGAAATAATCTTTGCCGTCTGCCAATGCGACTTCATCGAGGATCAGCTGATCCGGCCCGCCGGTGATTGGCCTGCGCCACCATTTTTTATATTCCGCGCCCTGTTCATAGGAAATCCAATAGAGGTAATCGCCATCGCGCTGGGGGACGGAGCTGTCGGCTTCTTTGATACGCCCACGCATTTCGTGGAACAGCGTGTCGATTAACGGCTGATGCGGGGCCATGGTGGCGGCGAAAAAGGCGTTTTCGGCATTGAGATGCGCCAGAATTTCCGGATCGGCAACATCGGGATAATCGACATCGCGCAGCCAAGCGTAATCATCGGTGACGGTGATACCGTGATGGGTGAAGCTGTGCGGTTTTTTGGCGGCGATAGGGGGGTGTGTGGAGGGTGTTTGGGGGGGTGTGGAAATTATCATTGGCTGCATGTATGGTGGTCAGCAAAGGATCGCAACCATGTTGATGAACACATATGAATCTCGCCTTGCTGATCTGCGCAAGCAACTGGTCAAACAGGGGCTGGATGGCTTTATCATCCCGATTTCCGATGAGCATATGAGCGAATATGTCGGGGCCTATGCCCAGCGGTTGGAATGGCTGACGGGGTTTGGTGGATCGGCCGGAACAGCAGTGGTTTTGGCCGAAAAGGCAGCGATTTTTGTCGATGGGCGCTACACGCTGCAAGTGCGCGATCAGGTGGACTCGCGGTTTTATGCCTATGAAAATGTGCCGCAGACATCGCCCGCCGCATGGTTGGCGCGCAATGCGGGCAAAGGCGCAAGGATTGGGTTTGATCCGTGGTTGCATGGCCAGCCTTGGGTCGATGCAACCGGCGAGGCTCTGACAGAGGTGGGGGCCGCGTTGGTGGCGGTGGCGGATAATCCCGTGGACGCTGTTTGGACCGATCAGCCGGAACGGTCATTGGCAAAGGCTTTGGTGCATCCGGTGGCTTTGGCAGGGGAGAGCAGTGAGGCCAAGCGCGGGGCGGTGTCGGAATGGTTGGATGCGCAGACATGCGATGCGGTGGTGATTTCGGCGCTGGATTCGCTGGCGTGGTTGTTGAATCTGCGCGGCAGCGATGTGGCGCGCACGCCGGTGACATTGGCCCATGTGATTGCCCATGCCGATGGCACGGCGGATGTGTTCATGGATACGCAAAAAATCACGCCGACAGTGGCGGCGCATTTGGGCAATGCGGTGCGGATCAAGGCTCCCGAGGAATTTGTCCCGATGTTGGCGGATTTGGCGGGAAAGCGGGTGGCGGTTGATCCCGAACGCAGCGTTTCGGCGATTTATGCGGCGCTGAAGGGGGCGGAGTTGGTTGAGCGGCGCGATCCGACAATTTTGCCCAAGGCGTGCAAAAATCCGGTCGAACAGGCAGGGCAGCGGGCGGCGCAAGCCCGCGATGGGGCGGCGGTGTCGCGGTTTTTGTGTTGGTTGATTGGGGGGTTGGATGGGGCGGCGGTTGCTGGCGGGGTGGATGAAATATCCGCTGCGGAAAAACTGCATCAATGCCGCAGGGAATGTGGCGATTTGCGCGATTTGTCGTTTGATACGATTTCCGGTGCGGGGCCAAATGGCGCGGTCGTGCATTACCGTGTGTCGGAGGAAACCAACCGCAAATTGCAGCCAAATAGCATCTATCTGGTTGATTCGGGGGGGCAATATCCCGATGGCACCACCGATATTACACGGACGGTTTGGGTGGGGCCGGATGCGCCGTCAGCCGAAGTAAAAGACCGGTTTACCCGGGTGTTGAAGGGGCATATTGCGCTGGCACGGGCGGTGTTTCCGGCTGGCACCAATGGCAGCCAGCTGGATACGCTGGCGCGGCAATTTTTATGGGCGGCGGGGTTGGATTACGCGCATGGCACCGGCCACGGCGTTGGCAGTTTTTTAAGCGTGCATGAGGGGCCGCAGCGGATTGCCAAAGCATCGGGCGGGCAGGCGGGGACGGGGCAGGAATTGCTGGCCGGAATGATCCTGTCGAATGAGCCGGGC
>JBEAOQ010000232.1:0-5257 GCA_041164845.1 Pseudomonadota bacterium
CGATCATTGCCGAATTGCAAGCATTGGCCGAAACCAGCGATGATGCAGATGCGCAAACCCTGCTCACCGTGGCCGCCGCGATGCGGGCCGATGGTTTGGGCATGGGCTGGGTGCATTTTCGGATGAACAGCTCGCAGCTGCAAAACGCTATCCGCCGCCGGATTGATCCCGATGGCAAGCTGGATCTCGCCAGTCAGGCAGCGCTGATGATTATGCGCGAATTGTTGGCCAGCGCCCAACCTTTGCGCAGCAATTTTGCCGCCTTGGCGATTGAAAACAGCACCGCCATCCGCCTGTTCCTGACCGCCGCGCAAATTCTGCGCCATATTGATGCCGACAGCCCGATCCGGATGTTGGTTGCCGAATGCGAACAGCCCAGCACCATGCTGGCGGCGCTGTATTTCGCCAAGCTGTTTGGTATAGCGGATAAGGTCGATGTCTCGCCCCTGTTTGAAACCGAATCGGCGCTGGAACATGGTGGCCGCTTTCTGGAATCGCTACTGGCCGAAGAGGCCTATCGCGATTATGCGATCATGCGCGGGCGGGTCAGTATCCAAACCGGCTTTTCCGATGCGGGGCGTTTTGTTGGTCAAATTCCCGCTGCTTTGGGTATCGAACGGCTGCAAGGGCGGCTGGCCGAAGTGATGACCGCGCATGGGCTGGGCAATGTTTCGGCGCTGATTTTCAACACCCATGGCGAATCTATGGGGCGCGGCGCGCATCCTATTTCCTTTGCCGATCGCTTGGCTTGGCCGCTTTCTCCTTGGACGCGGCGGCGTTTTATCCGCGCCAATATCCGCTTGGAACCCGAGGTTAGCTTTCAGGGCGGCGATGGGTATCTGTTTTTTGCCACCCCCGATCTGGCGTTGGCAACGCTGACTCGGATGGCTGAACAGGCACCGGCGATAACCGACGTGAATGCCCCCACCGATCCCTTTTACCGCCGCACGGATCTGAGCTTGGATTTCTACCGCGCCATTCGCCGCGTGCAGCAACGGCATCTGTCCAGCACCACCTATGCCCGCGCCGTCACCGCTTTTGGTCTGGGGATGCTCAATGACACCGGCAGCCGCAAGGCGCGCCGTCAATCCGATCTGGCCGCCGATCGCCAGATGAATCTGCGGCAAATTCGCGCCATTCCGCATAATGCCATCCTGCAACAGCTGGGTTATCCGGTCAATGTGATCGCCGGTTTCGGCACAGCGGCGGATGGCAATGTCGAAGAAATGGCGGCCCTGTTGACCGCCAGTGATCGCGGGCGGCAGATGGTGCGATTGCTGCGCGCCGCCAATGGGCTGGCCTCGATCAAAACGGTGGCGGCCTATGGGGAACTGTTCAATTCCGCCTATTGGGCCAGCCGCCCCTATCGCGGCGATGAAACCCAAATCGAGGACGGCTGTCTGGCGCTGGCCGAATATCTGACCAGCGATGATCGCACCGGCGTATTCAGGCGGCTGGCCTCGCGGCTGCGGGTTGATGCGATGAAATTGCACCGGCTGCTGGCCCAGATTCCCGATGAAACCCCGATGGATGATCGCGAACATACCCGCCGTGCTTTGGGGGTGCTGCATGCGCTGCGGCTGGCCTTGTTCCAACATATGTTTCTGCGGGCGGTGATGGTTCCTGCCTTCAGCCGCGCCAATGACATCAGCCGCGATGATGTGCTGGAAATGGTGTTTACCCTGCGGATTGACGAAGCTGTCGCCCAATTGCGCCGCGCCTTTCCCACCAGCTTCCCCAGCCTAAGCGATTTTGCCATGCGCGATGACACCGATTATCCCGATGACAGCACCAGCGGTTACGCCGCCATCCAGCGCGACTTTATTGATCCCATCGCTCAGGCCCAAGCCCTAGCCCTGCGGATCAGCACCGCCATCGCCAATGAATTTGGCGCCCATGGGTAAGCCCCCCAATCCCTCCCCCTTGGGGGAGGGGGCAGCCTGAAAGGCTGACGGAGGGGCAGCCCCATAAACCGCGTGCGCGTTTTACCGCTGACCCCTGGCGCAACCGTCCCACCATGGCACAGCACCGACACCACAATCCCTCTACTCCCTACCCGCCAAAAAGGTTAACAGGCGCTAACCATTTGTGGTAATATCTATGCCGTTGGGGTCGCACTCATGGCATATCAAAGGCTGGGTCATGGAATATACACGCGGAGAAGTCACCGGCATTGCCGCCACGATAATGGCCATTGCCGCCAGCTGTGTCGGCATTGGCAGGGCGGATACCAGCCATATCGCGCTGACCCCCGCTGTCGCCGTCACTGCCGCCACCCCTACCGTTGATCCTGAACTGACTATCCAGCGGGTTTTGCCGATTTCCGACCCGATCCGCTATGGCGAATGGTATTGGGAGGATGCAGATGTGCCGGCTGATGGTGCATTAATTATCACGGTGGATTTGGATGCGCGGGTGTTGTCGGTGTTTCGCGGCGGTTATGAAATTGGCGCAACGGCGGTTTTGCTGGGCACCCAGGAAAAACCCACCCCCACCGGCACCTTCCCGATCTCGCAAAAAGACGCGAAACATGTCTCCAACCTCTATGATGCGCCGATGCCCTATATGATGCGGCTGACCAATGACGGTGTCACCATCCATGCCACCACGGTGCAAAACGGCTTTGCCAGCCACGGCTGCATCGGTGTGCCATTGGAATTTGCCCAAAAATTGTTCGGCGTAACCCATCTGGGCGACAAGGTGATAATCACCCGTGGCAAACAGGCCAATGTCGGCGATGCTTTGAGCTAGAGCTTGATGTCCTTGCATGGAGCGATATAACTCCTCCCCCTTGAGGGGGAGGTTGGGTGGGGGTGGGCCAAGGTTAGTATGGATGTGCATAATTCACCCCACTCACCTGCCTAGATTAGGAGTGGCTCCCCCGCCGCTTCGGGGCCTTCATAAAGCTCCAACCCGCCGCTGTGGGCCGCGCCACCAGATTGCCAATCGAGCTGGTCTGCCGCGCCAATAAGGCATCAAACAGCCGCGCTATGGCCGCACCACGTGCGTCCCCACCGTCTATCTCACGCACAATCCGCGCCAAAACCCGCAGCGCCACTGCACGCGGAGCCACCGGGCGATAGACCAAGCCCAACCCTTGGGCGCTGACAGATTCGCTCCATTCGCGCTCCGCCGCCCAATCCAGCGCAGCATCGGCGTCGGCCAGATGCTGCGCGCTGGCGGCCAGCATATCGACATCCAGCCAATCGACCAGCGCCAAATTTTTGCGCAAACGGGCGCGGTCAAAACGGTCATTGGCGTTGCTGGGGTCATCTACGGCGTTTATTCCTGCACCCGCGACAATCGCCGCCAATTCCGCCCGCCGCCAGCCCAATAAGGGGCGCAGCAGGGGCAATTTGCTGCCCAAAACCTGCCCCTTGGCCCGCACGCCCGCCAATCCGCCGACCCCTGCCCCGCGATTCAACCGCAGGATCAAAGTTTCCGCCTGATCGTCGGCATGATGCCCCGTCGCCAGCGCCGCCAGACCTGCGTCCGCCATCCATTTGGCCATCGCCGCATAGCGGGCGTGGCGGGCTTCGGCTTGGATATTTCCCGCCGCCACTTGCACTTTTAACGTGATATGCGGCACGTGCAGCCGCGCACAAATCTGCGCCACAGTGTCTGCCTCATCGGCGCTTTCGGGGCGCAAACCATGGTCAACCGTCGCCGCCGCGATCCGGCTGGGCAGGGCAGCATGGGCCAGCAACAGCAAGGCCAGACTGTCTGGCCCGCCCGATACCGCCAGAGCCAGTCGTGCCTCTGTCCGCGCCAAATCAGGCCATATCGCGCCCAAATCAGCGGCAAAACGGGCCGATAAATGCGGGTTTAGTTGCAATTTACCTCGGAGCGCAGGCTGTCATATTGCACCTTTAACCGGCCCTTGGCTTCGACCGCATAGCGTTCGCCAAATTCGCCCAGTGCAATACAGGCGCGGGTGGTATCCTTGATTTGCAACATAGCTTCGGCCAGATTTAACAGGCTGTCGGCTGCTCGTGCGCCGGTTTTGTTGCTGTTAAAATTCTGGACAAACCAAGCCGCCCCCTCACGCGGCTTGCCCTCATCCATATAGGCGCGGCCCAGCAAATTCAGCGCATAGCTGATGCGGCTATGTTTGGGATATTTTTCGGCAAACATTTTTAATTGCTGTTGCGCTTCGGGGTAGAATTTCGCCTCATAGAGCCGGAAACCATAGCTATATTCATCATCTATAGGGTCTTTGGTCACAGGTTTGATGATTGCCTTGACCGCTGCAATGCGCGCCGCCGATGGCTTGGCGATGACCGCTGGTTTCTCCGCAGGTTTTTCAGCAGCGATAGGTTTGATCACTTTGGGCGTCGGAGCGGCAACCACCGCAGGGCTGGGGGCTGGTTTGTCGCTCATCAATGGTGTGGGCGCAGCTGTCGCGGGTGCGGTTGCGGGGGCAGTATTTGCCGGTTTTGTCGCGGCATCACCCGTTCCCGCCTTGGCCTCCAACTTGGCCTCAATCTGCCGCTGGCGATTGGCGATTTCTTCGTTTTGGGCGGTTAATCGCGCCAATTGCGCCTCAATCGCATCCATCCGCGCCAATTGATCGGTGGCCGCCGAACCCGACCCATTGCTGTTGATGGTGGGGGCCACCTGTCGCTGGATCGCACGCACATCCGCCTCAATTTTGCGCAGCCGGATTTCTTCGACCGTGGCAATTTGCGCCTTGGCCGGCAAGGCGATGCCCAAACCACCGATAGCGGCCATCAGCGATGCCGCGATCAGCCAGCCAGCCTGTGTGCGGCGAAATTTTTCCTGTGCCAAATCAACAACTCCGTATTCAGCCGATAATCAATTTCAGCTATTTGCCCCAGACTATCATCGCTGTCGAGTGCGGCCTAATGCGCAGCGGTGGATGGTTTTTCTGTGACCGGCGCAACCACCGGCGCGGGAACCAGTGTTGGCGGCGCACTCGGCTTGACCTCTGGCCCCGAACTTGCGGTTGGTATCGCTGGTTTGGCCATGCGATGCACCGGGCGATGTGCTGGTTTTAGGGCTGGTTTTGGGGCCGGTTTGGCACCCGTCAGGATTGTCGGTGCAGGTATCGTTGCCGCCGGAGCTGCGGATGTTGGGCCATATGTTGAGGCGGTTGTTGGCGCGGGCACCACCGGCCCCACCGCCACTGGCGAAACCCGCGCTAGCAAAGCCGCCGCCGATACCGGCATATCCTTGACCGTTTTTTGCACCTCTGCCAGCTTGGGCACCTCATGTCCGCCGATGGTAATCGCCAAGG